>DATJVF010000401.1:0-9473 GCA_035501995.1 Anaeromyxobacteraceae bacterium | reverse complement strand
GCGCTCGCTCGCCGGGGCGGCCGACGGGGCGCTCGGGCCCGGCCCTCCGGAGCCGCTCCCTTCGCGCCCCCGCCCTCGCCCTCCGCGGCGGCGGCGGCGCCGCCGCCGGCGCCGCCCGCCCTCCTGCGGCCGTTCGTCCTCGGCTCCCGGAGCGCCCCGCGCCGCCACCCCGCCCTCGCCCTCGCCCTCGCCCTCGTCGTCGTCCTCGTCGTCCTCGTCCTCTGGCAGGGCGGCCTCGGCCACCGGCGCGGCGGCCACCGGGTCGCCCGCGGGCGCAACGACCTCGGGAGCCGGCGGGGGGCCCTCGGCGGGCGCGGCCTCGTCGGCGGGCAGGGCCAGAACGACCGGCTCCGGCGCGCTCTCGCGGCGCGCCTCGAGGGTCCGGTCACGCTCCTGGGTCTCGCGCCGGTCGCGCTCCTCGCGGCGCAGCCTGCGCGCGGCCTCCTCCCGCGCGGCCTCCTCGGTGGCCACCTTGAAGAAGCCTTCGTCGACCTCGGGCACCAGCACCGGCTTGCAGCCCACCGCGTTCTCGGTGAGGGCCTCGGCCAGCGCCTCGCCGGTGACGAGCAGGACCGGGAGCTGCCCCGGCGCGCTCGCCTCGCCGCGCCCGTCGCGCCCGGCGTCACCGGCCGACACCAGCATCCCGATCTGGGCCCCGTAGTTGCCGACGTCGCGCCGCACGTCGCTGACGTCGCGGCGGGAGACGTCGCCGCCTCCCCGCAGGATACGCACGCAGTGGCGGACCTCGGCGATCCCGATGCGCCGCCGCCCGGTGTAGACCACGTGCTCGCGCCCGCGCTTCGCCACCTTGAGCTCCCGGAAGCCCATGGCCTCGAGCAGCCGGACCACGACGTGCTCGACGGTCGGCCCGTCGCACTCGCGCACGCGGCGCCTGAGCGCGAGCAGCGCGCTCTTGCGCACCTCGCTCGCGATGGCGCCCGGGCGCGCCCCGGCGAGGGGCACCGCGGCGCGCTCGCCTGGCTCGGGCTGCGCGGCCAGGGTGACGGTGTCGCCCTCCACCGTGAACAGCGCTTTGCGGCCGGCCGCCTCGCGCCGCCGGTTGTCCTCGGTGAGCGCTGCGGCGAGCGCGGCGCTGTCGCGCACGAAGGCGTCCGGCATGAGGAAGCGCTCGGCGCCCTGGGCGGCGATCTCGGAGAGCGCGAGCGGCCGCTCGGCGCCGGCCAGGATCTCGTAGGCCACCTCGGCGGGGGGCGGGTAGCGCCTTCCCCGGCGCTCCTCCCCCTCCTCGCGTCGCCGGACCCGCGCCTCCCCGCGCCCGGACGAGCGCGCGATCTCGCGCGAGGGCGTGGGGTGGCGCTCGTTCGGCCGGTAGGCGATCTCGTTCTCGGGTGGCAGCTCGATGAGGTGGTCGAGGCCCGCCGGATCCTCGTCGAGCCCCCACTCCGCGAGCGCGAAGGTGCCCGGCTGCACCACCACCACCTTGCGGTCGGGGTGCGGCAGCTTGCAGTGGGTCGCGAGCTGCCCCCCCATGACCTCCTCAGGGATCTTCCCGACGTGGTCGAGCAGGCTGTCGCGGATGGCGATCTCGGCGATCTTCTTGAAGTGGAGTGGCTTTCCCTCGCGCCTCAGGACCTCGATGGCGGCTTCGGTGAACGTCATGCGTTCCCTGTCGTATGGTCTAAAATCTATAGGTCTCGTAGGACCTTAGGTGGTTGCCCAGTTTGGAGCCCGTTCGAGCGCCTGTCAACGTTGATTCCGCGCCCGCCGGCCCACATGAGTGCGGCGTGTTATGGTGCGCCTTCGCCTCGGAAGCACGTGGAAGCAGGACCCCGCCCTCCGGGCAGCCCTCGCGCGGGGCGGCCCGGCGGCGGCGGAGGCCGCCCTCGGCGCCGTCGACGCCGTGGCCCTCGAGATCGACGGCGTGGACGTGGTGGCCGGGCGCGCCGAGGGCCCGCTCCTCGGGAGCGTGCTCGCGCTCGGGGAGGCGGCGCTCCGCCTGTGCGCGGGTTCGCCGCGCGCCGAGGTCCACTTCAGCGAGGGCGGCGTCGAGCTGCTCCTCGCGAGGCGAGCGCAGAGCGCCCTCCTGACCGTCGTGGCGCTCGAGCGTCCCGCGCGGGTACTGGCGCGAGGTATCGAGGTCGATCTCCTCGAGTTCGCCCGCGCCGTGGAGGAGGTCGCTAGCGCGCTAGAGCGGGAGCTCGACCTCATGAGGGGACGGACGCTCGCGCCCTCGCGGGCGCTCCGACAGTTGAAGGCCCGCCTCGGGCGCGCCGAGATCCTCCCCGGCACCGAGCCCCGCCCGGCTGTTGAGGGCTCGGCCCTCGCCCGGAGGGAGCGCGCCGACGCGCCCACCTGCACCTTCGAGCTCGCCGACGAGGACGGGCTCATCGCCTCGTACCGGGGCCCGGGCGCGGACCTGGGATCGCTCCTGTGCGGCGGGCGGGTGGCCCTGCGCACGGTCGACGGGCGCGAGATGGTCGCGCTCGCCGGTCCGCCCTTCCTCGTGCTGCGCGACCTCGCCGCATTCGCCGAGCGCATCGCCGGCGCGGCGAGGCGAGGCGAGGGCCGGGCGAGCGCGCTCCTCGCCCTCCCCGGGCGCCACGCCACCCTGGAGCTCGAGGCGGACCTCGAGCGGGACACCCTCCGCTCCGGCTCCGGCCCGCCCCAGAAGTGCCCGGCCCTGCCGCTCGCCCGCGCCCTCCTGGAGGCGGCGGTCGACTTCTGCGGGGTGGTGGCCGCCCGCAACGCCTGGCAGGCCGAGAACGGCTGGCTGTCCGAGCTCAGGCTCGGCTCGGCCGAGCGGCTGGCCCACGTGCAGGAGCTCCTCGCCGGGGACGTCTTCGCCGCCGGGGACGACCGGGTGCGCGGGCGCCGCCCCCCCCTGCTCCCGCGCGCCCCGCTCGGCCCCGGCCGCGTCCGGCGCCTGGGGTTCCGGCCGGCCTTCGAGGCCGAGGCGGGCGCCCCGGCGGGCTTCGGCCTCTCCCTCTGCGGCGACCTGCTCCTCGTGGCCGGGGCCGGTGCGGTCCTCGGGCTCGACGCGCGGAGCGGCGCCGAGCGCTGGCGCGCCCCGGGGGCCTGCGAGGCGGCCCTCTGCCGGGAGGCGCTCTACCTTCTCGACCAGAGCCGCCTCGAGGTACGGGAGGCGGCGAGCGGGCGGGTGCGCTTCGCCCGCGAGCTGGACGGGCTGCCGGAGGGGACCCGAGAGGTGCTCGCCCTCTCGGGCGGCCTCGCCCTGCTCGTGGGCCGGCGCCAGGTGGCCGCGCTCGACCCCTCCTCGGGCGAGACGGTGTTCACCTTCGCGCCGCCGGCCGCGCGCGAGCTGTGGGCTACCGCCCTCGGGCGCTACGCGGTGGTGGGCAGCGACGCCGGGTTCCTCTACGGCGTGGAGACGCCGAGCGGGCGCACCGCCTGGCGGCTGCGGCTCCCCGGGCGCCTCGTGGCCTCGCCCGCCGCCCTGGGCGCCGACTGCCTGGCCCTGTGCGCGACCGAGCTCGGCGGCTCCCTCCTCGCCCTCGACGCCTCGAGCGGCCGGCGCCGGCGGGAGCTCCCTCTGGACGTGACCCCGCTCAAAGGTCCCCTGCCCTTCGCGGGCCTGTGGGCGGTGGCCGGAGCGGTGGCGGGCGATCCGGTGGTGGTGGCGGTCGACCTCGCCGGGAGTCTGGCCTTCGAGGCCGCTCCGCCCCTCGGGACCGAACCGGTGGCCCTGACGGCTCTCACCCGCGGGCTCCTCGTCAAGACCAGCCGGGGCGCCTGCGTCGCGCTCGACCGCGCCGGCGCCACCCTCTGGGCGCGGACCCCGCGGACCCTGCACCCACCCCCCGCCAACCCGGCCGCGCTCCACGCCCGGGGCCTGGCGCTGGTGGCAGGGGAGCACCTCGAGGCGCTCGACGCGGACACGGGCGAGCTCCTCGGCGAGGCGCCCCTCGCCGCTCCGGTGAGGCTCGTGGCCGGGCCGGCCCTCGAGCTCTTCGGCATGGACGCCTCGGGGGTGGTCATCGCCGTGCGCCTCGCGACGCACTTGAGCCTCCTCTAGATCTAGAGCGAGGCGCGGGCGGGCCAGGCGGCCCTACACGCCGAGGAAGAGCCGCTTCGCGAAGTTGCTCGCCAGGCGGGCCGAGAGGATCTTGCGGGCCGAGGTCTCGATGTCGTAGGCCACCCGGCGGTAGTCGACGGTGCGCGCCTCGGTGTCGTAGAGGACGAAGCAGGCCCGGCTGTCGTAGTCGCGCGGCTGGCCGACCGACCCCACCGACAGGATGTACTTGCGGCTCCTGTGGAGGTCGAGGTGGGTCCCGGAGAGCTCCTCGACCTCGCCCTCGGCGCCGAGCGCGAACGCCTTGCAGAGGTGGGAGTGGCCGATGAAGGTGACCTCGGCGAGGCGCGGCAGGTGCGGGAGGAGCTCCCGCGCCTGCTCGAGCGCGAACACGTAGGCGTACTCGGCCGGCAAGATGGGCGAGCCGTGGCAGAAGGCCACCTCGGCCATCCGGTGGGTGTAGGGGAGCGTGCGCAGCCACTCGAGGTGCGCGGGGTCGAGTTCCCGGGCCGTCCAGTCGAGGGCCTGGCGCGCCGCGTCGTAGTAGTAGGCGTAGTCCATGCGCCCCGACACCGCCGCGTCGTGGTTGCCGAGGAGGGTCACCGGGGCGAGCCTCCGCACGATCTCGCAGCAGGCGTTCGGGCTCGCGCCGTACCCGACCACGTCGCCCAGGCAGATGATGCGGTCGAGGCCCTCGCGGAGGAGCGCCGCCTCCACCTCGGCGAGCGCCTCGAGGTTGGCGTGAACGTCGCTCAGGATGGCGATGCGCATCGGCGAGCGAGGCTCCCTCTAGGAAGGGCGGGCCACCCGCCCCGGCAGAAAGGCGGCGGATGGTAGCCAGGCGGGGGCTTTGAGGTCAACGGGATGGCCCCGGCCGCTCGAAGAGGCCGGCCTCGAGGTCCTCGAACGCGGTGAGTGCCCGGAACTCGGCGTAGCGCTTGCAGATCTCCTCGTGGGTGAGGCTCCTCAGCCGATCGAGGGAGAAGCGCTCGACCGCGAAGCTCGCCAGGACGCCGCCGAGCACGATGGCGCGCTTCAGGACGGTCGGGTCCTCGCGCCCGGCGCGGGCGAGGTACCCCATGAACCCGCCCGCGAAGCTGTCGCCGGCGCCGGTGGGGTCGAAGAGCGAGGCGAGCGGATAGGCGGCCGAAGCGAAGATCCCGTCGCCGGTGAAGAGCAGCGCGCCGTACTCGCCCCGCTTCACGATGAGGGCGCGGGGCCCGAAGGTGAGGATCCGGCGGGCCGCCTTCACGACGTTGTGCTCGTCCCCGAGCAGGCGCGCCTCGGCGTCGTTCACGAGGAGCAGGTCGACGCGGCGCAGGGTCTTCTGCAGGCTCTCGCGCTTCTGGGCGATCCAGAAGTTCATGGTGTCGAGGGCCACGAAGCGCGGCGCGCGCACCTGGTCGAGCACCAGCCGCTGGAGGTCGGGGTCGATGTTGCCGAGGAAGACGTACTCGGAGGCGCGGTAGGCCTCGGGGAGCTTGGGCCGGAAGTCGGCGAAGACGTTGAGCTCGGTCGAGAGCGTGTGGGCCTGGTTGAGGTCGTCCTCGTAGCGGCCCTTCCAGCGGAAGGTGCGCCCGGGGCGCCGCTCCAGCCCCTCGAGGTCGACGCCGCGCCCGGAGAGGAAGCCCACGTGCTCCTCGGGGAAATCCTCGCCCACGGTGGCGACGAGCTTCACCGGGCCGAAGAAGCTGGCGGCGGTGGAGAAGTAGGTGGCGGACCCCCCCAGGACCTCCTCGCGCCGCCCGAAGGGCGTCTCCACCGAGTCGAGAGCGATCGAGCCGACCACGAGCAGGGCCATGCCACCTCCGCGCGCGTTCTTGAGGGCCGCAGGGCGCGAGAGGGCGGGTTCTAACAGGCCGCCGCGAGGCCGGTCAACGCGCCTCTCCGCCGCCGGGCGCGCGCCCTTCGCTCCCCGGCTTCCTCCGCCGCGGATCGCCCGGGCCGCCCTCGACGGCGAGCTGTCCGCAGGCGGCCGCGATATCGCGGCCGCGGTCGCGCCGCACCACCGCCGTCACCCGCCTGGCGACGAGGCGCTCCTGGAAGGCCGCCACCCGCTCGGCGGAGGGGGCTCGGTAGCCGAGGCCGGGATTCTCGTTGTAGGGGATGAGGTTCACCTTGGAGGGGATGCCGCGGACGAGGTCGGCGAGGCGCAGGGCGTCCTCGTCGCCGTCGTTCACCCCCGCGAGCAGCACGTACTCGAAGGTGATGCGGCGGCCCTGCCTGGCCGGAAAGGCGCGGCAGGCGTCGAGGAGCGCTGCCAGCGGATAGCGCCGGTTCACCGGCATGAGGAGGTCGCGCTGCGCGTCGGTGGTGGCGTTGAGGGAGAGGGCCAGCTTCACCCGCGTCTCCTCGCCGAGGCGCCTCATCTGCGGGGCGAGGCCCGAGGTGGAGACGGTGACGTGCCGGTGCGAGAAGTGCGGGCCGTCCTCGCTGAGCAGGATCTCCAGGGCGAGCTTCAGGTTCGCGTAGTTGTGGAGGGGCTCGCCCATGCCCATGAAGACGAGGTTCGTGAGCGGCCGGGGCGGCGGTCCCTCCCCGAGCGCCAGCAGGCGCTCGTTCGCGCGGTGGACCTGGTCCACCATCTCGCCCGCCGAGAGGTGCCTGGCGAGCCCCATGGTGCCGGTGAGGCAGAAGGTGCAGCCGATGGCGCAGCCCACCTGCGACGAGACGCAGAGCGTGCGCCGCACGCGGCCCCTCGGGGGGGCCGGCTCGTCGTCCTCGTCGTCGGCGAGCCCTTCCGCGGCCCCCGCCTGCTGCGGCATGTAGACCGACTCGACGAAGTGGCCGTCGGAGGTACGCCACTTCCACTTGAGGGTACCGTCGCGGGAGCGGCGCTCGTCCGCCACGGCCAGGGTGGCGAGCCGGAAGCGATCGGCGAGGAGGAGCCGCAGGGCCTTCGGCAGGTCGCTCATGGCCTCGAAGTCCGCGGCGCCGCGCTGGTGGAGCCACCGGAAGACCTGGCGGGCGCGGTAGGGGGGCTCCCCCAGCCGCTCGAGGAGCCCGGCCAGCCGCGGCAGGGGGTAGGCCCGCAGGTCCGGCTTCTCCATCCGCCGCGCGGCGTCCGCCGGGGCGGTGGGGCCGGGGTGCTCGCGCTCGAGGCTTGGCGTCTCCACCGGCTCACCTCGCAAGGGGCGGGGACGCCCGCTCACGGTCCCCGCCCGCCCAGGGCGACGCGGCTCGCCGGGTCCGGTCCCTCGCCCCCCGCGCGCACCCCGCGCCGGCTCTCGTCGCGCTCGTCCTCGCGCCGGCGGGCGATCTCCACCTTGGTCACCCGGCGGTCGTCGCCGGCCCGCACGGTGAAGGTGAGCCCGTCCCAGGCGAGGAGCGAGCCCACCGGCGGCACCCGGCCGGCAGTGGCGGTGACGAAGCCTCCCAGGGTCGCGTAGTCACCTTCCTCCGGGAAGCGGGTGGTCTCCTCGGGCCCGTGCGCCTCCTCCAGGCGCTGGTTCAGGAAGGCCTCGAGCTCGCGCAGGGCGATGCTGGCCTCGGCCAGGTAGACGCCGGGTGAGATCTCCCGCACCGGGGCGGCCTCCACGTCGCCCTCGTCCTGGATCTCGCCCACGATCTCCTCGATGACGTCCTCCAGGGTGACGAGGCCGCTCGTGCCCCCGAACTCGTCGACCACGATGGCGAGGTGGGTCTTGCGCCGCTGCATCTCCTTGAGGAGCCTGGAGATCTTCATCTGTTCCGGCACGAAGAAGGGCGGCTTCAGGTGACGGTCGAGGGTGGCGAGGACCCCCTTCGTGCCCCGGGAGAGCTCGGGCACGATCTCCCGGACCAGGAGGACCCCCACCACGTTGTCGATCGAGCCCCGGTAGACCGGGATGCGGCTGTAGGGGTTCTCGGTGACGATGCGCAGGATCTCCTCGGGAGGGGCCTCGCGGTCGATGACCGCCATGCGGGTGCGCGGGACCATGATCTCCCTCACGATCCGGTCCGCGAACTCGAGCACGCTGTTGAGGAGCTCCTCTTTCACCTCGTCGAGCACCCCCTCCCTCGTGCCCATCTCGATGAGGTACTCGATCTCGTCGCTCGTCACGGCCGGCGTGGGCGCCCGCGTCCCGCCGAGGGCGGTCACGATGGCGTTCGTCAGGCGCACGAGGCCGGAGGTGAGTGGCCAGAGGAGGAGCGAGAGCACGTTCACGAGGGGGATGGTCGAGAGCGCCACCTGGTTGGCGTGCCGCTTGGCGAGGGTCTTGGGGATGATCTCGCCGAGGAGGAGGATGACCGAGGTGGCGACGCCGGTGGCGATGGCGATGACCGTGCCCTGCGACCAGCCGTGGAACTTGGCGAGGTCGCTCGCCACGTCTCCCGCCAGGGCGCCCGCCCCGATGTTCACGAGGGTGTTCCCGATGAGCAGGGTGGCGAGGACCCGCTCCGGGCTCTTCACCCAGATGGCGAGCAGGCGCGCCCGGCGCCCGCCGGTCTCGAGGAGCTGGCGCGCCCTCGCCTCACCGAGTGCGGTGAGGGCGGTCTCGGAGCTGGAACAGAAGGCGGAGCCGAGCAGGAAGAGGAGGAGGACGACGAGCTCCCATGTCGAGACTCCTTCCACAGCCACCTTTCCTTCCCGCGCCAAACTAAAAAGCCCGTCCCAACCGGGACGGGGCCTTGGGACATCTTAGCGTAGAAGGGCCCGAGGCCGCGCACCCGGACAGGGCGCCAGCCGATAATCATAATGATGTCTTACCGTTAGGCTACCGGAGCGACCCCGACTTCCACTCGTAGGTCGAGATCTCGACCTCGGAGAAGAAGTAGGAGACCTCCTTACCGGCGTTCTCGAGGCTGTCGGAGCCGTGGACGGTATTCTTCTCGATGTCGGTGGCGAAGTCCCGGCGGAGGGTGCCAGGAGCCGCCTTCGCGGGGTCGGTGGCACCCATGACCTCGCGGTTCTTCGCCACCGCGTCCTCGCCCTCGAGCACCATGAGGACCACCGGGCCGCTCGTCATGAACTTCACGAGATCTCGGAAGAAAGGCCGCGCGCGGTGGACGGCGTAGAACCCCTCGGCCTCGGCCACCGAGAGCTTGGCCATGCGCATGGCGACCGGCTTCAGGCCAGCCTTCTCGAAGCGCGCGACGACCTGCCCGATGACGGCCTTCTCGACGCCGTCGGGCTTGATGATGGACAGGGTGCGTTCCTTCGCCATGGGGTTCTCCTCTCGCCCGAAAGGCTCTTGGCCGGGGCGCCTACCTAACCCAATCCCGGGGTCGCGTCTACGGCCGGTCGCCCTTGGCGGGCTTGCGCGGTCCGGGCCGGTCCGGCTTCTCGGGCCCCTTCGAGTTGGCCTTGGGCGGCCGGGCGGCCCCTCGCGGCCGCGCCGCGCGCCCCTCGAGCAGCTCCTTCATGGTCTTGCCGAGGAGGTGCGGCCCGTCGCAGACCGTCACCCCGGCCTCGCGGAAGGCTTCGAGCTTGGCGTCGGCGGTGCCGCTCCCGCCCGAGATGACGGCCCCGGCGTGCCCCATGCGCTTGCCGGGGGGCGCG
>DATJVF010000400.1:0-7825 GCA_035501995.1 Anaeromyxobacteraceae bacterium | reverse complement strand
TCTCATGGGGCGACTGTACAGGGTCGTCGCCGGCCTTGAAGCCCCAGGACCGTGGTGGGTCAATTCACTAAACGTCACCAGCGCCCGAGACCCGAGGGGCCCATGGGAGCTCCATCACCACACTTCACCACTCGCCCTGCGCGGCCCGCGCCGGGCCCGGCGCGGGCGCGGCCGGTGCCGTGCCTCGTTGGGGTGCGCGCTCGCGCGCGCCCCCTCGGCTGGCGGCGCGCCTCTCCGGGTGGCGGCCCGCCCGCGCGCAAGAGGGCCGCTTCGTGCGAGCATGGCCGTCGTGCGAGGGCGGACCGTGGATCTCGACGGGCCGGTCCACTACGCCGACTTCGGCGGGAGCGGGGCTCCCGTCGTGCTCGTGCACGGCCTCGGCGGCTCGCACGCCAACTGGCTCGCGGTCGGGCCGCGCCTCGCCGCGCACGGGCGGGTCTTGGCGATCGACCTCATCGGGCACGGCCTTACGCGCTCGCTCGGCCGCAGCACCCGGGTGAGCGCCAACCGCCGCCTGCTCGGGCGCTTTCTCGCCGAGGTGGCGGGCGAGCCGGCGGTGCTGGTGGGTAATTCCATGGGAGGCTACCTGGCGCTGGCTTTGGCCGCCGCCGAGCCCGAGAAGGTGCGGTCCCTGGTGCTGGTCGGGCCGGCGGTGCCCATCGTGCGCGGGGCGGCCTTCGACCTGCAGGTCACCCTGCTCTTCGCCGGCCTCACCCTGCCCTTCCTGGGCGGCGCGCTCATGCGCCGCCGCGCCCGGCGCGGCCCGGAACAGGCGGTGCGGGAGGTGCTGGCCCTCTCGTGCGTGGATGTCTCGCGCATCGACCCCGCGGTGCTCTCGGCCCATCTGGAGCTCGCCCGCGAGCGGGCGACCTACGGCCCCCATGTGCGCCGGGACTTCCTCGCGGCCCAGCGCTCGCTCATGGTGCGGCTCCTCGCCCGGCGGCACTTCTACCGCATGGTGGCGCGGATCCGGGCGCCGGCGCTCGTGGTCCAGGGTGCCCGCGACCGGCTGGTGCGCCTCGGGGCGGTGCGGGCCCTGGCGGCGGCGCGCCCCGACTGGCCCCTGGTGGTCCTCGACGACGTGGGGCACGTCCCTCAGCTCGAGGCCCCGGAGCGGTTCCTAAGGGCGGTGGAGCCCTTCCTGCGGGCCGGCTCGACCTGAAGGCGGCCGACCTCTGCTGAACCACGAGAAGCGGGCTTCACTCACGATAGAAGGCGTCCAGGATCTCCCGGTACTTCTGGGCGCAGTACTTGCGCTTCACCTTGAGCGTGGGGGTGAGCTCCCCGGTCTCCTGGCTGAAGTCCCGGGGGAGGAGGGCGAACTTCTTGATGTTGGCGTAGCTCGCCTGGCGGGCGTTGAGGGCGTCCACCGCCTGCTGGATGCGCTGGCGCACCCGGGCGTCCTCGTGCAGGGCTGCCCCGAGCCCGAGCCCCTCGGCCTCGCCCCACTTGCGCACGTTCTCCTCGTTCAGGGTGATGAGGGCCGAGATGAACTTGCGGCCGTCTCCGTGGACCATCACCTGCGAGACCATGGGGTCGGCCTTGAGCTCGTTCTCGAGGTTCTGGGGGGCCACGTTCTTGCCGCCGGCGGTGACGATGATGTCCTTCTTGCGGTCGGTGATCTTGAGGTAGCCTTCCTCGTCCACCTTCCCGATGTCGCCGGTGTAGAGCCAGCCGTCCCGCACCGCCTCGGCGGTGGCGGCCGGGTTCCGGTAGTACTCCCGCATCACCCCCGGCCCGCGAATGAGGATCTCGCCGTCCTCGGCGATGCGGACCGAGGTGCCCGGCACCGGGGGCCCCACCGTGCCGATCCTGGCCCGGCCGGGCCGGTTGACGAAGGTGCCGGCGGCCGACTCGGTGAGGCCGTAGCCCTCCAGGATCTCGAAGCCCGCCATGCGGAAGAACCAGGCGATCTTGGGGTTGAGCGGAGCTCCGCCGGACACGAACAGCCGCATCCGCCCGCCGAAGAGCTCCCCGAGCGCGGCCCCCACCTTGGGGAAGACCAATTTGCGGCCGACCGCGAGCTTGAGGCCGCCGGCCCGGGCCTCCCCGCGCTCCTGCCCCTCCACGAAGGCCTCGAGCCCGTCGAGGGCAGAGCGGAAGAGCCAGCCGCGCAGGCCACGGGCGGCGAGGCCCTTCGCGACCACCGCGTTGTACGCCTTCTCGAAGATGCGCGGCACGGACGGCATGGTGGTCGGGTGGACCTCGCCGGCGTTGGCGACGATCCGGTCGATCGACTCGACGAAGGCGGCGGTGGCGCCGGTGGCGAACCACAGGGACGCCATCACCTTGGCGAAGGAGTGCGCCATGGGGAGGAACCACAGGACCACGTCCTCCTCGCGCAGGAGGTCGAGCGGGCGGAGTGCGGTCGCCTCGTAGACCCAGTTGCCGTGGGTCAGCACCACCCCCTTGGGGTGGCCGGTGGTGCCGGAGGTGTAGATGAAGCAGGCCGGGTCCTCGAGCGAGAGGCCGGCGAGCCGGGCCGCGTGCGCGCCCGGGTGGTCCGCTCGCCAGGCGGCGCCCAGGCGCTCGAGGTCCTCGAGCGTGCGCTCGAACCCGTCCCGGGGCGCGCCCTGGAAGCGGACCACCCCCTTCAAGGCAGGCAGCGCGCCCCGGACCTCGCGGACCTTCGCCACCTGGAGCTCGCCGTCGCAGAAGATGAACGAGGCGCCGGCGTCCCTGAGGATGTACTCGCACTCGGCCGCCTTGTTCGACTGGTAGATGGGCACGCTCACCGCCGCCGCGCCCATGGTGGCGAGGTCGGCCACGATCCAGTCGGTAGAGCTCTCGCCGAGGAGCGCCACCCGGTCGCCGGGCGCCACCCCCAGCGCGGCGAGGCCGTCGGCGGCGTCGCGTGCCCGCCGGCCGAGCTCTTGCCAGGTGGTGTCGACCCAGCGGCCCTCGCGCTTGTCGCGGCTGGCGACGCGGCTGGCCGCCCGCGCAGCGGTGGCCTCGAACAGGTCGACGAGGTGGCGCGGCGCCCCCTTTCCCCAAAGCCCCTCGCTCCTCGTCATGTTGACCTCCCGGGAACAAGGCCCTTGGGCCGCGGTGCGTGAGCGACGAAGAGGACGGCGCCGCCCCGCCAAGGCGACACCGTCCACCCCTGCTAACCTTCGACGTGCATGCCCCGCGGGATGACCACGATCCCGCTCTCCGTCACGTGGAAGCGCCGGCGGTCCTGCTCGGGGTCGTAGCCGATGGAGGTGCCGGCCGGGATGTTCACATGCTTGTCGACGATGGCGCGCCGGATGCGGCAGCGGCGGCCGACGTTCACGTCGCTGAAGAGGATCGCCTGGTCCACCCGGGCGTAGCTGTTCACCCGCACCTTGGGGGAGAGGATCGACTGGTTCACGTGCCCGCCCGAGATGATGCAGCCCTCCGAGACCAGCGAGTCGGTGGCCTGGCCGACCCGTCCTTCCCCGTCCAGCTTGAAGACGAACTTGACCGGCGGGTAGTTGCTCTGGGCCGTGTAGATGGGCCAGGCCTCGTTGTGGAGGGAGAAGGTCGGGTCGGGCCTCACGAGGTCCATGCTGGCCTCGAAGTAGTCGTCGATCGACCCGACGTCGTGCCAGTAGCCGCGCTCGCGCTCGGCCTGGCCGGGGATCCGGTTGGTGGCGAAGTCGTAGACGTAGACCGCCCGCCGCTGCTGCATGCCGGCCACGATCGACCGGCCGAACTGGTGCTCGCTCTTGGGATCGGCAGCGTCGCGGGTGATCTCCTCCACCAGCGCCTGGGTGGTGAAGAGGTAGTTGCCCATCGAGGCCAGGCAGCGGGCCGGGTCGCCCGGAATGGTCTTCACCGCCTCCCGGGTGGCCGGCTTCTCCACGAAGCCGACCATGCGGCCCTCGGCGTCCACCTCGATGACGCCGAACTCCTGCGCCTTCTCGACCGGGATGGGGACGGCGGCCACGGTGAGGTCGGCGTGCTTGTGGAGGTGGAAGTCCAAGAGCTGCTGCACGTCCATCCGGTAGATGTGGTCGGCGCCGAAGACGAAGATGTGCTCGGCCTCCTTGGTGACGAGGTTCAGGTTCTGGTAGATGGCGTCCGCCGAACCCTCGAACCACTTGGGGCCGACGCGCATCTGGGCCGGTACGATCTCCACGTACTGGTTGAGCGGGGCGGTGAGCCGCCAGCCGCGCTGGACGTGGCGGTTGAGCGACTCCGACTTGTACTGGACGAGGAGCTTGACCTGCAGCACCCCCGAGTTGGCGAAGTTCGAGAGGATGAAGTCGATGATGCGGTAGCGTCCCGCGAAGGGCACCGCAGCCTTGGCGCGCTCGCGCGTGAGGGGGTCGAGCCGCCGGCCCTCACCGCCGGCCAGGATCATGGCGAGGGTCTTCACCATGGCAAGACGCGCCCTTCCCGAGAGGCGGCCCTCTTCTCGCTGGCCGGGCGCGGCCGGTAAGAGGTCCGCCTCGCCCCGGCGCCTGGCCCTTCGCGACGGTCGCGAGCGCCTGGCCCGGGCGGAAGGGTACGTCAGAGCGGCGTACCCTTCCAAGCACTCGAGCCCTCCGTCTGCCGGTTTTTTCGGGAGGACCACATCGGGTGCGACGGGGGAGAGGGATCCGTCGGATGAAGACGGAGGCCGACGGGCTCGCCCCGGCTATTCCCCGCCGGCGCCCGGAACCGGTCGGCGGACCCTTGAGGGTACAGGCGAGACAGGGTCTCACCGGGTGGAGCGCTCGGGGCCGGCGATTCTACGGACCGTCCAGGGCGGCCGACGTGGCTCCTTCGTCGAGGGGCGGCGCTTTCGCGGTTTCTCGAGTCGCCCTCGATGGATCCGCCGAGGCGGGCCCTCTCGCGCCGGAGGCGGGGAGGCCCGCGCCGCCGCGCCTCAAGCGACATTTTTCGGCCAGGAGGGGAAATTGTGTCGCGCTTTGCAATGAGTCACAGAAAACGATTGCGATGGGGATGCCCGGCGGTCCCTCCGTTGTTACCATCCCCGCGGAGGGTCACACAGGGTATCAGGAAGGATGAACATGCCTCACATCAACGTGGAGATTCTGGCGCCGCTCGCCGCGAAGTACATGGAGGGCAAGAACCTCACGCCGGCGGAGCAGGCCGAGGTTCTGCGCATGGCCCAGGGGCTCGCGTGCAAGGACTCGGCGATGAGCGCCAACATCTCGCCGGAGACGGTCCGCGCGCGCCGCAAGCGCATCTACCGCAAGCTCGACCTTAGCGGCTCGAACGACCTCATCTCGAACCTGCTGGCCTTCTCGCTCAGCATGCTCGCGAGGGGTGAACGCGTCGAGCAGCGTCCGCAGCACGGCGTAGCTCCCATGTCGGCGTAGGCTTAGGCCTTCCTCTGGATCGGCGGCGCCCGGGACCCCGCTCGAGCGAGCGGGGTCTCGCGAGCACTCGGGAGTTCGCTCGCCGTCGAGGTCCGGCGGACCGCCGCCGGGCGAGGGGCCGCGAGGGCCCGCTCGAGCGGAGCGGTCTCACGCTCGAGAGGGAGCGCGCAGGCGAGTGAGCGCGCTCTCGATGGCCGCTTCGAGTTGGTAGCCGGGGTAGCGCGCCCGGAGGGCGGCGCGCGCCTCGTCGGCGCTCGTCGCTCCGCGGACCAGCCGGGCGACTCGCCGGTGGTAGCGCGCCTGCTCGCGGACGATCCCGGCGCCACCCGCCGGCCCGTGCCCCGGCAGGAAGCGCTCCACGGGCAAGGAGCCCAGACCTTCGAGCGCCGCCGTGAGGCCCTCGAGGTCCGCGTCCTCGTAATTGAAGTGGTATCCGCACACGGCGAGGTCCCCGCAGGCCACGGCGCGCTCGGAGGGGAAGAGCACCACGCAGTCGCCCGGCGTGTGGCCGGGGCCGAGGTGGCGCGCCTCGGCGACGACGTCCCCGAGGTCGACCTCGTACCTTTCAAGGAAGGTCCTGGTCGGCGCGTAGGGCTCGGCATCGGCGAACAGCGTCGCCCAGGCCGGATGAGCGCGGCGCTCGGCGATGAGGGGCGGGTGGGCAGCCCGCATGGCGGTGGCGCAGTGCTCGTGCATGACGACCTCTGCGCCGCGGGCGGCGAAATGGCCAGCCCCGAGGGCGTGGTCGGTGTGATGGTGGGTGACGACGACGTGGGTCACCCGCGGCAAGCCTCTCGCCCGGATGAGCTCTTCGAGAAGCCGGGCATGAGCCGGGGCGATGAAGGGGTCGACGAGCAGCGTCCCCTTGCGCCCGGAGAGGACGAGGCCATTCGCCCCGTAGCTCGTCCCTGGCGTGTCTCCGCCCAGGGTGAAGACGGCCAGGCGCGCGCTCACCTCGGTCTCCCCGAGCCGCGGCGCCAAGAGAGGGTCCATGCGACCTCGCCTTCCCCGGGACGGCGGCCCGGCACGGCGAGAGTTCACCCTCCGCGGCGAGCCCGGTCAAGCGCGCCATGGCCCGGTCCCGCAAGCCGCTGCCTGGCCGGCGTGCAGCGCCCTGCCCGTTCCCGCGGCTCTCGGGCGCGGGGCGAATCGGCTAGCGCTCTACCCTCCCCTCGCCGGGCCGTTGCCGGCCGAGCGAGCGGCGTCCAAGTTGGAGGTATGTGCGCGTCCGAGAAGTGGGCACCTGCTCGCGCCGCCGTTCCCGGTCGGTGCCCGGAGCCCCTCGCGACGTGAGCCTCGCCGTTCCAATCTCCCCTCGGCTCCCCCTCCTCCGCATGATTCGAACGCTCCGCGCGCGGGGCGCCCCGGCGCCTGTCTCCAGAATCGAGGACCGGGCGCCCCGTCGAGGGCGAGCCGTGCGCAATGGAGGTCTCGTGAGCGACGGGGGCTGTCGAGCCGGATGGGTCTCCCGTCGAGCATTCGGTGGGTTCGCGGGTAAGTACCGATGCGTCGCTTGTACTCGAGTCGAAGGATGAACTCGGCACCTGCATGGAAGGCCAATGCGTTCGCCCCCACGAGGTACGAGCCTCGCGTGAAGCGACGCATCATAGGCAGCCCTGTTGCAAGCCCATTGCGGGCGGGGCGTCGGGCCGCTCGACCCGGCGAGTTCCGCGCCCGGTGGGTGTGGACCTGGCGGAAAGGCGTGTCATGAAAGCGGTCGTTTCACTGTTGCTCGTGCTGGCGGCCTGCGCGGCCCGGCAAAATCCGCCCACCGAGGCGAGCAAGGAATGGAAGCCGGTGGAGGTGGCGGAGCTCCGCGGCGAGTGCATGGCGAGCTACATCGACCGCGGCCTTTCGGCCACCATGGCGAAGGCCCTGTGCAGCTGTGCGGTGCCGAGGTTGACCGAGATCTTCTCGTACACCTGGTTCAACGACGGCCAGGCCATGAGCTCCGAGGAGCTCAAGACCATGTCGACGGTGTACCAATCCTGTGCGAAGGACCTCATGCTGCCCGGCGCCCCTTCGGCGATGGGGTCGGGAGTGGAGTCCGCGCCCGTCCACGAGGAGGACGCCCAGGTCGAGCTCTGACCCTCGAGGCGCGGATCCCGCACGGCGCGGGCTCTCCACCTTCCCGCGTCCCGAGCCGCTCCCGCGGCGGCCTGGCCGCGGAGCCGGTCGACGGCCGGGGCCTAAAGGTGGCGCACCCCGACCTCCAGCGCGGCCCGCCGAGCGGCCAGCCAGGGGGAGCCTGGGCCCCGGCCTCGCTGCCAGAGGCGGGCAGCCGCGGGTCTTGCCTGACCATCACCTCGAGTCCACGGGGACCCTTCGCCCGGGTACCCCGGTCCGCGGCCTCGGACGTGCGGCGGGAGCTCCGCGTGTCGGGCCGGTGACCGTGCTTCGCGTCGCCCGCCCGCGTCGGGTTCACCCCTTGCGCTGATCACCTTTCGTCGAGCGCTTGCGTTGACCTGGCGCCGCCCACGACCCGCGCGGGGGCTTCCTTAACCGTGAGTCCGGAGCTCTAAGGGTGCACACAC
>DATJVF010000399.1:0-11141 GCA_035501995.1 Anaeromyxobacteraceae bacterium | reverse complement strand
CGCGCACGCCTTCAACGCGCTGCACGGGCGCATGCCGTCGGTGGCCACCGGGGCCCTGCTCGCCAACCGCACCCTGCTCGGCATCGGCGTGTCCGGGGACGGCGATTCCGCCTCGATCGGGATCGGCCAGTTCATGCACCTCATGCGCCGCAACGTGCCGCTGCTGTACCTCATCGAGGACAACGGTGTGTACGGACTCACCAAGGGGCAGTTCAGCGCCACCGCCGACTTGGGCTCGCTCTCGAAGAGCGGGGTGGCGAACGAGCTCATCCCCATCGACACCTGCGCCCTGGCCGTCCAGCTCGGCGCGACCTTCGTCGCCCGCAGCTTCTCCGGCGACAAGCGCCAGCTGCTCGCCTTGCTCAAGGCGGCCCTCGCCCACCGCGGGACGGCCATGCTGGACATCATCTCGCCCTGCGTCACCTTCAACGATCACGAGGGATCGACCAAGTCCTTCTCCTACGTGAAGGAGCACGCCGAGGCCCTGGGGGAGGTCTCCTTCGTGCCCTTCTTCGAGGACATCACGGTCGAGTACGCTCCGGGTACCAGCATCGACGTGGCGCTGCACGACGGCTCGACCCTGAGGCTCAGCAAGCTCGAGGAGGGCTACGACCCGCGCGACCGCGTGGGGGCGGTGAAGCGGCTCCTCGAGGCGCGCGCCGGGGGCGAGGTCCTGACCGGCCTCGTCTACGTCGACACCCAGACCCCCTCCTTCACGGAGGCCCTGCGCCTCGTCGAGGAGCCCCTCGCCACCCTGCCCGAGGCGGCGGTCCGCCCCCCGCCGGCCGTACTCGACGAGGTGATGGCGTCGCTCCGCTAAGAGCGCTCGGAGGCCCTGGCCCCAAGTGGCCGCCAGCGGGCCCCCGAGGAACGGTCGCCCGGGGCCGGGGAAGCCCTCGGCCCTCGGCGAGGACCTCGCGAACCTTGGCGAGCAGCACCGGACGGGTGAAGGGCTTGAACAGGAACTTGATGCCCACCACCAGGACGCCCCAATCGGTGATGGCCTCGAAGGAATAGCCGGACAGCTACAAGACGCGCCCGCTCGGATGCCTGCGCCGCAGCTCGCTGGCCATGACGAGGCCGTCGACCCCGGGCATCCCCTCGTCGGTGACGACGAGCCTCAGCCTTTGCAGCTCCGGCAACGGGAGCTCGAGGGCGGCCTTCGGCCCCTCGGCCACCGCGACCTCGTATCCGGCATCGCACAGGGCGCACCGTCACGTTCCGGACGAGCTCGTCGTCCTCCACCACCGGCACCGGCTCGGACCCGCCTTGCACCGGCGCTGCGGGGCCTGCGGCCAGCTGGGCCTCGCCTGGATTGCGGGGAAGGCCCACCTCGACGGTGGTGCCACGCCCTCGCTCGCTCGCGACGTGGACGTAACCCCGGCTGGCGGACCATCCCGTAGACCGTCGCCAGACCGAGTCCCGTTCCCTTGCCAGGCTCCTCGGGGGTGAAGAAGGGCTCGAAGATGTGCGGTCGCCGGGGCCGACCGGCCGATCCGCCCGGTCGGCCCTTGGACCTCCGTGGAGCTGACGGCGCGCGACAGCTGCGGGCCTACGGGAGGGCTCGGGCGAGCGCACCGCGATCGGTTCCGGCGGGCAGGGCGGACGCGGGGAAGGATCCCCCTTTCGAAGGTGATCGGGCCGAGGAGATCGTCTAGCGTCTCCTGGCGATGCCCACCCCACCCGCGCGCGCGCCGCGCCCGCGCCTCGAGGTGGCGGCGCTCTACGTCGCCACGGTGGCCTGCTACGCAGACATGTACCTCACCCAGCCGGTGCTGCCGCTCCTCGCGCGCGAGTTCGGGCTCACGCCGGCCGAGGCCGGGCTGAGCATCTCGGCGGTGGTGGTGGCTATCGCCCTCGCCTCGAGCTTCTACGGACCCCTCTCCGACGCCCTGGGCCGCAAGCGGGTCATGGTGGCGAGCGCGCTCGCCCTGGTCCTGCCCACCGCGGCCTGCGCGGGGGCCCGCTCCTTCGAGGCCCTCTGCGTCCTGCGGGCGGTGCAGGGAGCGCTCATCCCCGGCGTCACGGCCGTCTCCATCGCCTACGCCGGCGACCGCTTCGAGCGTGGGCGATTGCCGCTCGTGGTGAGTGGCATCATCGCGGCGAGCGTGGCGGGCGGCCTCCTCGGCCGCGTCCTCGGGGGGCTCACCGCCTCGGTGGCGGGTTGGCGGGTGGGCTTCGTGCTGTTCGGGGGCGTCTCGCTCCTCGCCGCGGCGCTCCTCGGCCTCGGGCTCGCCCCTTCGCGCCGCGGCGCCGCACTCGGCTGGGCCGAGGCCTACGCCGGGATGATGCGCCACCTCGCCGACCGGCGGCTCCTCGGGGCCTTCATCATCGGGGCGACGCTGTTCTTCGGGTGGTGCGGGATCTTCACCTATCTCCCCTTCCACCTCGGCGAGGCGCCCTACCGGCTCGGCACGGCCGAGGTGTCGGCGGTCTACCTCGTCTACCTGGCGGGCATCCTGGTGGCGCCCCTCGCCGGCCGGCTCTCGGCGCGCGTCTCGGCGCGCGCGGTGATGGGCCTCGGGCTCTCGGTGGCGGCGGCCGGGATGGCGACCACCCTCTTCCACCCGCTCCCGCTGGTGGCGGCCGGGCTGGTGGTCCTGTGCCTGGGAATGTTCACCGCGCAGGCGGTGGCACCGGCCTTCGTCAACACCAGCGCGCGGGCCGCCAAGGGCGGCGCGAGCGCCCTCTACCTCACCTTCTACTACGTGGGCGGCACCCTCGGTTCCTTCTTGCCGGGCCTCGCCTGGCAGGCCTGGCGCTGGCCGGGCGTGGTGGCGGTGTGCGCGGGTTCGCTCGCGGTCGCCCTCTTCGCCGACGGCCTCCTGTGCGGGCCCGCCGACGGCCCCTAGGGACGGCCCGCAGGCGCCCCCCTTCCCGGGCGGCCTCTTCAGCTCGCGTAGACCCCGACCGCGGCGGCGAGGGAGCCGCCGGGCTTCACGCGGCGACCGGTCTTGGCGAGCGCGGTCTCGAGCGCGAAGAGGACCGCCAGGACGTGCTCCGGCCAGGAGCCCTCGCCCATGAGCCCGATGCGCCAGACCTTGCCGGCGAGGGGCCCGAGCCCGCCGCCGATCTCGATGCGGGCGTCGGTGAGCAGGGCCTGGCGCACCGGGCCCTCCTCCACGCCGGGCGGGGTCTTCACGCAATTGAGGGAGGGCAGGCGGTGACCTTCGGCGGCGTTCGGCTCGCAGCCGAGCTGGGCCAGCCCGGCGAGGAGGGCGGCCGAGTTGCGTCGGTGGCGGGCGAAGCGCCTCTCGAGACCTTCCTCGAGCACGATGCGCAGGGCCTCGCGCAGGCCGTAGATCATGCTCACCGGTGCGGTGTGGTGGTAGGCGCGTTTCCCCTCCGCCCAGTAGTCGGCGATCATCGACAGGTCGAGGTACCAGCTCTGGACCTTGGTCTTGCGCGACCGCACCGCCTCGAGGGCGCGCGGGGACAGGGTGAGGGGGGCGAGCCCGGGGGGGCAGGACAGGCACTTCTGGGTGCCCGAGTAGCAGACGTCGATGGCGTGGCGGTCCACCTGCACCGGCAGCCCGCCGAGCGAGGTCACCGCGTCGACGATGAGCAAGGCGCTGCGGTCGTGGCACAGCTGACCGAGGCCCGCGAGCGGCTGCTCGGCCCCGGTGGAGGTCTCGGCGTGCACCAGCGCCACCGCCTTCACCGGCGCCTCGCGCCGCAAGGCCTCCTCGATGCGTTCCTGGGCCAACACCTCCCCCCAGGCCGCCTCGAGCCGCACGAGCGTCCCCCCGCAGCGTCCGACGATGTCGGCCATGCGCGCGCCGAAGACCCCGTTCACGCAGACGATCACCTTGTCGCCGGGCTCGATGAGGTTGGCGAGGGCGGCCTCCATGCCGGCCGATCCCGTGCCCGAGACGGCGATGGTGAACGGGTTCTCGGTCTCGAAGACCGCCCGCAGCATGTCCTGGACCTCGTTCATGATGGCGAGGAACTGGGGGTCGAGGTGCCCGAGCAAGGGAATGGACATGGCGCGCAGGACGCGCGGGTGGACCGGGCTCGGGCCCGGGCCGAGGAGCAGGCGCGAGGTGGTCTTCATCTCGGGGGCGGTGGACGAGGCCATGCGGTCTCCGGGTCGAGGTGAACCTGTCCGAGGATGAACGGACGCCATCTTAGCCACCCAGCCCCGGGAAGGGCGGACTCGCGCGGGTGCCTCGCGCCGGTCGCCGGGCCCGTGAGCGCGTCCACCGGAGGGCTCCGGGCCGCGCCCCGGGGACGACCGGGCCACGGGCCCTCCCCTGGGTTAGGGAAGACTTGGGGGGCGGGTCCGGCCGGCGACGCCCGCCCGCCGCGGAGCGAGACGACGAGCGGGGGTGCGCCCTGGCGAGGACGGCGGGGTACGAGCTCTACTACTGGCCCGGCATCCAGGGCCGGGGCGAATTCGTCCGCCTCGCCTTCGAGGACGCCGGGGTGCCGTACTTCGAGGTGGGCCGCCGCTCGGCGCGGCGGGGCGGGGGGCTGGCGGCCATCGAGCGGCTGCTCGCGGGTTCGAGGCGCTACCTCACCCCCCTCGGACCGCCGGCCCTGAGGCACGGCGACACGGTGATCGCCCAGACCGCGGCCATCCTGGAGTACCTCGCGCCCCGCCTCGGCCTCGTCCCGCGGGGCGAGGCGAGCCGCCGGCGCGCCCACCAGATCCAGCTCACCATCGCCGACCTCGTCGCGGAGGTGCACCAGACGCATCACCCGGTCTCGGTCGCTCTCTACTACCGCCAGCAGAGGCGCGAGGCCCGGCGGTGCGCGCGGGCCTTCGTCGCCGAGCGCATCCCCAAGTTCCTGCGCTACTTCGACGAGGCCCTCGACTCCAATCCCGGAGGAGGCGGGCGCTGGCTCGTGGGAGCAAAGTGCAGCTACGTGGACCTCTCCCTGTTTCAGGTCATGGCCGGGCTGCGCTACGCCTTCCCGCGGGCGATGCGCCGGCACGAACGGGCGTTCCCGCGCCTCGTGGCCCTCCACGACGCCGTGAAGGAGCGCCCGCGGATCGCAGCCTACCTCGCCTCGAGCCGCCGCCTGCCCTTCAACGAGCACGGTATCTTCCGCCACTACCCGGAGCTCGACCTCGCACCGCCGAGAAGGCGTGGCTCCTGAAGCGGACCCCGTGAAAGGGGGAAACGCGGCCAGTTCCCGCCGGTTCACCCGCGACCGCGGCCGTGGCCGATGGTCGCAGATCCCGGCGAGGCGACCAGGGATAAGATCAAAAGGGGTGCGGCGCGGAACACAGCGACCCTCGGCGCGGCCGGCGGGTGAGGGGACTCGCCTCGCGGCGAGGCGCCGCGCCGTGCGGTCCTCGGTCGGCGCGGGCGGGGAAGAGGTCGGGGGGACGAGCACGGCCCCGTGGCGCGGGCCGAGACCGGGGAAGCCATGCCCGTACCCAGCGAATACCAACGCGCCACCGACGAGTTCCTGAAGGTCCTCATCGAGGTGCGAGATCTGTCGGGAATGGGGAGCACGCACCGGGACTACACCGTGGTGCAGGGGGTCCTGCGTGCGTTCCGCCGGCGCCTCTCGGTGAAGGAGGCCATCCTCTTCGCGAACGCCCTCCCGGCCCTGCTTTGGGGCCCTCTTCGTCGCCGACTGGGACCTCGAGCTGCCGCGGCTCTCGTTCGGCGAGAGGTCCGCGATGACGGAAGAGGTGAGGAGCCTGCGTCCCGAGCACAACTTCGCCCCCGACTCCGCGATAGCCGATGTCGCCCGCGCGCTCCGGCAGAACGTGGACGCGGCGGCCCTCGACGGCGTCCTCGCCGCGCTCCCGGAGGGCGCCGCCGAGTTCTGGAGCCCTCGAGCGACCGCCGACGCCTCCTCTAGCGGACGCCTCGGAGCGACGGTCCCCTCCCGGTGAAGCGGGCGAGCGAGCAGCCGCCCCACCCCCCGCGTGAACATTCGCTTCGCCGCGCCCCGGTGAGAAAGCGCGCCCGTCGGCGAGGCGCGCCGCGCGGCCGCGAACGAAAGCGCGCGCCCGGGATTTTGCGGCGAGCGACCTCACGAGGTCATTCCCTCCGGCCGGAAGGGCGTTACCACAAGGAGGCCCATCCGCTGCGCTCGGGGGAGCTGCGCTCTCCCACGGCCCGTCGTTTTCCGGTCCGACGCGCGAAGGGTGGCGCGCCGACCGAGAAGGAGACGCCATGCACGAGACCCGCCATGACCTCACCGAGGGCACCCGCACCGCCCTGGTGGATCTGTTGAACGCCCGCCTGGCCGATGCGATCGACCTGCGCCAGCAAACCAAGGTGGCGCACTGGAACGTGAAGGGGCCGAGCTTCATCGGCCTGCACAAGCTGTTCGACGAGGTGGCGACCGAGGTGGACGAGTACGTCGACCTCCTCGCCGAGCGGGTGGTCCAGCTGGGCGGAGTGGCCGAGGGGACGGTGCGCCAGGTGTCGAGGCGCAGCGGACTCGACGAGTACGCGGCCGAGGGCGGCGGGAAGGCGCACGTGCCCGCCCTGGCCGACGCCCTGGCCGACTTCGCCCGGGTGGCCCGCGAGGCCATCGACACCGCCGACGCCGAGGGCGACCAGGTCTCGGCCGACATCTTCACCGAGATCGCGCGGGGGACCGACAAGTGGCTGTGGATGGTGGAGTCCCACCTGCCCGAGCAGGAAGCGCGCGACCTCGCCGAGCGGCGCGAGGAGACGGGCCCGCACGTGAGCCAGTGAAATCCGGCTCGGCACGGGGGACGGCGCAAGAAGGCGGCGCCGGTCTTCCGAGCGGCGAGCCGTGCTTGGCGGTCCTCCCCGGCGGGGGGTCAGCAGCCGCCCACGCGCTTCGCGTGGAGGGTGGTGCGCACCACGGTCCCGGCCGTCTCGAGCTTCATCCAGCCCTCGTACTCGGTCGAGCTCCGGTAGACGATCTCGCCCTCGCCCTTTCCGACCTGTCCGCAGTCGAGGCTCCAGGTGACCTTGCTCCCCGATCGCTTGAGGTCCGTCACCCGGCAGGCGCCCTTCTCGATGGGCGGGAGCCCATCCCCCTCGGCGTCGGCCTGTGAGACGCACTCGGTCTGGGTGGTGGGGCCGGGCGAGGCCAGTCCCGGCAGCTCCACCGTCGCCGTCACCTGCCAGAGCCCCGGCTGCATGTGCTCCTCGGCGCGGACCGCGGCGGGCGCTGCGAGAAAGGCCGCGGCCACGAGCAGGGCGAGCCGGTTTGCATTCATGAGGCCTCCTTCGACCGCGAGGGATCGACATTCTGGCACGAGGGAGGAGGGTCGCCCAGAAGCGGCGCTCTCTTAAAGAAAGGTGGGCGCCCGGCGGCCTGCGGAGGTAGGGCCCAGGACTCGCCCGACGGCGGCGGGCTCCCGCAACCCCTGGACCGAACTCTCGAGGGGCGCCCGCAGGCTCACCCGAGGAGATGGCGCAAGAGCCCGGCCGCGGCGATGCCGACGAGCACGGTGGGGAGAAGCGGAAGGCGGGTCGCAGCGAACAGAGGGACCGCCAGGCGCGGAGGCTCACGTGCCACGGAAGGGCGGCCCGGGCGCCCTTCACGTTCCTCTCAGCAGCACGAGGAACACGGCCGGGAAGGCCAGGTCGAAGCCGTAGACCTCGACGTTCCCGAACAGCGGGCCGAGCGCGGCTCCGGCCGCGGCGGCGACGATCGAGGTCGGGTACAGCCCGGGGCGCCACGCCGGGGTAGTGGGGCAGGCTGAACTCCGGGACGACGCTGGCCGCCGCGCGGCGCGGCCAGCGTCGGTGAAGCCCATGGCCCAGCTCTCGTCGCACAGGATGAACAGGGCCGGGAGCGCCTTGCGCCTGGGGAGTCGCTCCAACCAGGGGGCGAGCGCGGCGCCCATGAGAAGGTGGCGGCTGTTCACGAGGAAGGCCATCGCGGCGATGAGGAGGAGGTGGTGGTCCCAGATCGGGATGGGCCTGACGCTGTTCGCACGGATCTGGTCGGCCGGGCAGGACTCGAGGACCGTCGACCACTTCATCGCGGCCATCCGCAAGGTCCCCCAGGGCGTCGAGTGCCCACCTCATGGCCGGGGACCACGACTCTTGCTCCGAGTGGTGGCCGCTGACCTCGACGACTCCCGCCGCTTCCAACTCGAGCACCTCGCGCGTATCAAGGGCGAGCCGAGCGCCAAGACCGAGGTCCCCATGCAGAAGATCAAGCTGTCCACGGAACTCCCCATCTGACGAAGGAGCGCTCGCCCGCGCCCTTCCTCGCCGACCCTTCCCCTCGGGACGCGCGGCGGAAGGCGTGCCCGGGCGGGTGCTCTCGTGGGTCGTGGCGCGGAGACCGCCTGCGCTCCTTAGACTTCACCCCGTGGTGGACGAGAGCCTGGCCCGAGGTGCGGTGGCATGGGTGCCGTCGGGCCTACTCCCGGGAGCAGGGCGCCTCGGCTTCTGCCCGGCCCCGGGCCGCTGGCGCCTGCCGGCCTTCGACCTCGGACGCCGGCTCGCCGAGGATCTCGCCTCGCTCGCGGCCGACGGCCCGGCGACCCTCGTGGTCCTCCTCGAGGAGGACGAGATGGCCCGCGTAGGCCTCGGGCGGCTCCTCGACGAGGCGGCCCGGGTCGGTCTCGAGGTGCTCCATTTCCCGATCCGGGACAACGGGCCGCCGGAGAGCTTCGCCAGGACGGCCCTCCTCGTGCAGGGGATCCTCGAGCGCCTCGCCTCCGGCCGGAGGGTGGTCGTGCACTGCCTGGCCGGGGTCGGTCGAAGCGGCACCGTGGCGGCGGCCTGCCTGGTGGCGGCGGGCGAGGATCCCGATCGAGCGCTGGAGGCGATCCGCCAGGAGCGACCCCTGGCAGCCACCGCGCCGGGGCAGGAGCAGTTCGTCCGGGAGTTCGCCCTTCTGTGGGGGAGGGGAGGGGGGCCGAGGTCCCCGGGCGCCGTCACCTGAGGGGGACCCTCGGGCGGCGGCGAAGGTGTCCTCAGTTGGCCGTCTCCGTCGAGCGCGGCCCCTGGCCCTTGAGCTCCATCGCCCACATGGGCTCGAAGAGCAGCGCGCTGTCGCGGGCGGCGAGGCTGTGGAGGACATCGCCGGCGGAGAGGTAGCCGCGGACGTGGTCCCAGCGGGCGACCGGCGCGAGCCTCGCGCGCAGGTCGGGCGGCAGCCGGGAGAGGCCGCTGTCGGGGAAGATCACCACCCCGCCCGCCTCGAGGGCGCGCCCGATGGCGGCGCCCTCCACCCGGAAGACCGGTCGCCCGGCGGCGAGGGTGAAGATGCCCGGCACGTACCCGTAGACGTAGAGGTCGCGCCCGCGCAGGCTCGCCAGCGCCGGGGCCGGGATGACGGCCGGATTCACCGCCGGCAAGGCGATGCCCTGGAGCACGAAGAGGCCGAGGGCCACCGCGGCGGCGCTCTCCTTGAGCCGCGCGCGGCGGGCGTAGGCCGCCGCGGCGAGGAAGGCGGCCGCGAGGGCCACCAGGGCGGCCTCGGCCACGGGCGGGAGCCGGTAGAGGAGCGGGAGGAGGGCGACAAGGCCCAGAGCGGCGAGCAGGACGGCGGTGCCGACCCGCGCGAGGCTCGCCGGGCGGGCCCGGCTGGCGAGGAGCGCGGCGGCCGGGGTGCAGGCGAGCCCGTAGTGAGGCCACTTGAGGGCCGGCACCGTGAAGACCAGCAGCACCGCCACGATCCAGACCGAAGGTAGAAGGAGCGCGGGGTCGCGCAGGCGGCGGGGGGAGGGGAACGCGCCGAGGACGAGCAGGGTCCAGGGCATGAGGAAGGCCAGGAAGCCGAAGAGGAGGGTGCCCTCGCTGGCGAGGGTCCAGGGGTGCTCGAAGCGGTCGAGGTTCTGCTCGACGAAGAAGAAGTGGAAGAAGCGCTGCCCGTGCACGAGGAGCGAGGCCAGGTACCAGGGCAGGCCCACCGCGGCCCCGAGGGCGAAGGCGGCGCCCGTGAACCGCGAGGCAAGGAGGGAAGGGCGCCTGAGCGCCAGGAACCCGCCCGAGATGAAGAGCACCAGCACTGCCCCCACCGGCCCCTTCAGCATGAAGGCGGTTCCGGCGGCGAGGCCTGCCCAGAGCAGCTGCCAGGGCCGCCCCTCCTCGCTCGCGCGCCAGCTGCCGTAGGCGGCCGCGGCGAAGGCGAGCGCCATGGGCGCGTCCATCATGGCGATCCGGCCGAACTTGGCGAAGCCGAAGGTGGTGGCGACGAGCAGCCCGGCCGTGGGAGCGGCCGCCGGGCCGTACAGGCGGGCGGCGAGCGAGGCGGTGACGAGCGCGAGGGCGATGGCCGAGAGGGCGGCGGGCAGGCGGCCGGCGAAGAAGCCCCGCCCGAAGACCGCGTAGCCGGCGCGCTCCGCCCAGTACAGCAGGGGCGGCTTGAACCAGCGCGGCTGCCCGTCGAGGGTGGGCGTGAGCCAGGCGCCGCGGGCGTCCATCTCGGCGCTGATGCCGAGGTAGTAAGACTCGTCGGGGTGCGTGCCCGACGAGGGATTGCCCAGGGCCGGAAGGTAGACGAGCGCGAGGAGCGCCGGGAGCGCGAGGCGCCTCGTGAGCCCGATGATCCTCTCGCGCGTTCCGGGGTGCGTCCCGCTCTCCTCCTATGGCCCGCCGCCGAACTGGCCGGGGCGGACGTTCCGGCGCACAATAACCCGAACAGGCTCGCGACGGGCCCCGGCCGGACGCGGGGCCTCCTCGAGAGCCCTGGGGGTGGCCTTCCACGGGAGCGCCCGTGGCACGGCCCTTATCCCGCGTTTACACGAGGGCCATGAAGCCTGGCGCGAACGACCCCTGCTGGTGCGGTAGCGGTCAGAAGTACAAGCGGTGCCACCGCGATGCCGATCGCGCCTCGGGGGCGAGCGACCGTCCTGGCCTCATGCCGGGGGTGGTCCGGCCGGGCGTGGTGTCGCCGCGCCGAACGGTGCCTCCCGACATTCCCAGGCCGAACTACGCGGTGAGCGGCCGCCCGCGCCCCTCCACGCGGATCGCAGATCCGGCGGACCGCCTGGCGAGGATCCGGAGGGCCTGCCGCGCCGCGGCGGAGGTCCTCGCCCTGGGCGGCGAGGCGGCCCGCCCCGGCGTCACCACCGACGCCATCGACGCGCTCGTGCACCAGGCCTACCTCGCCCGTGGCGGCTACCCGAGCACGCTCAACTACCACGGCTATCCCAAGTCCCTCTGCACCTCGGTGAACGAGGTCATCCTGCACGGCATCCCTGATTCGCGGCCGCTGGAGGACGGCGACATCGT
>DATJVF010000398.1:0-5137 GCA_035501995.1 Anaeromyxobacteraceae bacterium | reverse complement strand
GTATGGCCTCGAGGAGGGCCCGGTCGTGCGCACGGAGCCGCTCGATCTGCCGGCGCGCCTCGCGAAGGTGCTGCGCCGTGCTGTGGACCACCAGGGCCACCAGCCCGGCGAGGGGAGACAGGATGAGGGTGCTGCCGGCCGCCGCCCATAGCCCGAGGCGGCTCGACAGCGCGACAAACACGGTGGCGGTGGCGGCCGCCAAGGCCGCCAGGACCACCGGGCCCTCGAAGAGCACCGCCGCCCAGGCCACCGAGGCCCCGATCACCGCCAGGTAGGCGAGCCCCCGATCACCGCAGCTCCAGAAGCCGATGCCGCAGCACACGGTGGGCGAGACGGCCACCGGGACGATCCAGTCGTAGACCTTGGGCTCGGGCCGCAAGAGGAGCCACAGGGCGCTTCCGGCCATGATGGCGATGGCGACGAAGAGCGGCCGGGGATCGTCCCGAACGTTCCCGAGCACGCACAGGGAGGACCCGAAGGCGGCGCCGAAGAGGAGGTAGAGGCGCAGGACGAGCCGCCTCAGCTCCGACGGGGTGCCGGCGGATAGCCGCGCCGTGAACAGACGGAGCAAGATACGACCTCCGCGAGATGGCCCCGGGCTTGCCGCGGGCACGGCAAGGAAGGGCGACGGACGCTGTCGCTGGGCTTCGACCCGTGACCGACCGTGGAGCGCCCTCGGTCGACGGACGCATCATCTCACTCTTAGGCCCTAGAAGGTAGGGGGGCACTCTCCAGGGTTTGCGAACCGGAGGTGGAATGGGCTCAGGTGAAGAGCGAGGTGGCCGTGCTCTAGAGCGAGCCCTCTAGACGGGAGGTGAGCCCGGGAGTCCCGATCGCCGACGCCACTTCGGCGTGGACCGCCGATGTCGGCCCACGGCCACCGCCAGGGCCGTACATGGGCCCGCGAAGACGACGGGGTGGTACGCTCGGGCGGGAGGAGAGATCAGTCCCCCGGGGAGGCGGAGCCCCCGAGGAGCACCGAGGCGAGCTCGGCGCCGTTCGGCGATCCGAGCCCGCTGCAGGCGTCCCAGCCGGCGCTCGCCGAGAAGTCGCCGTTGTTCCCGGCCGTCACGTCGTTCAGGGCCCTGGCGTTGGCGTAGAGCGCCGGGTTCAGGTAGCCGAGCGCGGCCCCCTTGGCGGCGTTGAGGCGCGCGACGAGGCCCGCCCACAGGGGAGCGACCGCGCTCGTGCCGCCGATGACGGCGTCCTGGCCGTCGATGCGCACGTCGTACCCGGTCTGCGGATCGGCGTCGCCGGAGACGTCGGGCACCCCGCGATGGTCGAGCGGCGCGCTCGCCCCCCCGGTCTTCGTGACCTCGAGCCCCTTCTGCCAGGAGGGCAGCGCGAAGAAGCCGCTCACGCCCCCGCCGCCGGCCCCGCCCTGGGCTCCGTCGTTCCACACCACCTCGCTCGCGATCTTTGTGCCGGAGGCGACGAGGCGCGTCCCGCCGCAGGCGAGGGCGAAGGGACTCGAGGCCGGGAAGTCGACGTGGTCCGATCCGTCGGTGACCCCGTCGCTCGAGCCGTTGTCGCCCGAGGCCACGCAGACCGTCACCCCCAGGGCGGCCGCCGCCTGGAAGGCCTGGTCGAAGGCGGTCATGGCCTGGTCGGTCCAGGAGGACTCCGGACCTCCCCAGCTGATGGAGATGACCGAGGGCTTGTGGACGGTGTCGTGGATGGCGGTGGTCACCGCGTTGACGAAGCCGGCGTCGGTGTTGGGGGCGAAGTAGACCGCGATGCGCGCCCCGGGCGCGATGGCGCCGACCACCTCGATGTCGAGCATCACCTCGCCGTCCGGACCGTTGGGATCGCCGGTCGGATGGTTCTTTCCGTGGTCGACCGAGACCGCCAGGACCGAGGGCGGGGTGACCCCGAGCCCGTCGAAGTAGGCCGAGAGGTCGGCCGGGCGGTACCCGCCTCCGAGCTCGATGATGGCCACGCACTCCCCCTCCCCGTTCCCTGGCGGGAAGCCGTACAGCGAGGCGACCTCGAGGGGGGTGAAGGAGGGAGCGGCCGCCGCGGCGTTCCAGCGCACGTTCCCCGGCGCCGGCCGCGAGCGAAAGTGCGGCATGGCCTGCGGCCGGTCGTCGAGGCCGAGCACGGCCTCCACCACGCCTCTCAGCTCGTCGGGCAGGCGGACCGGCCCGGTCCTGCCGCGGTAGGAGCCGGCGGCGTGCTCGAACCGCTTGAGCTCCACGCCGAAGGCCTCGTTGAAGCTCGCCACCGTGCCGGAGAGGACGACCGTCCTCCGCGCCGCGTCCTCCTGGACCACCGTGAGGCCGTGCGCCTTGGCGAACTTCCGCAAGAGCGCGAGGTCCGCGGCCTGGGCCCCGAACCGCTTGGCGAACTCCTCGTGCTCGAGGCGCCGGACGGAGGGGTCGCCGGCGAGGAGCCCCTTCACGTGGGCCTTGAGCTCGTCGGCCCCGCGACGGCGGAGCAGCACCGTCACCTCCAGCCGCTCGGCCGGATCGGCCTTGCCCGTGGCCTGCGCTCCGGGCACGGCCCTTCGCTCACTGCCCTTGAGTGGACGCCTGGCCATGGAGGACTCCCTTCCTGGCGGACGCTCCGCGCGCCTCGCACCGCGCCCTCGAGCCTCGCCACCCTCCCCGCCGTACGCGCTTCCCGCTCCGCGGGAGGAACCTAGCCGAAGCTCGGCGTGGCCAGGTCCCGCTCATTTGGGGTAACTCCCCGTGCAGTACCACTGTCGGTGCTCTTCCCACGATCCTGAAGGCCCTCGCTCTCGAGCTCCTTTGACGCGCCGCAAAGGCAGGGATGGAAAGGTGGGCCAGGCCGAGCTCCTCCTCGCGCTGCGAGTCGACCTCGGCTCCGAGCGCCTCCCACCCGACCTTCGGGGGTCGCCGCTGCGAGCGACCGCGTCCGGACCGCGCTCGGAGTTCTCCCCCGCGAAGCCGTTGCGCGCGGGTCGCAGCCGGGGGAGACGCCAGCGCTACCCGGCCGGGTCTCAGGGCATTCGGCCGCGTAACCAGTGCAGGGCGCAGGTGTTACCTTTGACGCACGCTCTCGTCACGTTCGCGGGGCGCGGGCACCGTCTCCACGGGGAGGACCGGCGTGCTCTTGGCGATGGCGACCATGCTGGGCTTGGCCGGGGTCCTTCGGCTCCTGGCCGCCTTCGCGGCCGCCGACAAGGGCCGCCGCCGGCTGGCGTTCCTGTGGCTCGCAGCCGGGGCGCTGGCGGCGGCCGCCGCCCAGCTCTGACCGCTTTCGGGGCCTTCCTCGGGCCACCCAGGTGAGAGCGCGGCCCAACTCCTCGGGGCCGATCCGCGCTACGGGCCCTCGTGGGCGCCTTCCGAGTATCCGGCGGCGAACGAGGGCTCTCCACGCCGTAGCGCGCTCTCGTAGGCGAGCCGCAGCGCCTCTCGGAAGAGCTTGAACCGCTCGCGCTCGCGGAGCTTCGAGCACAGGCGGACGATCTCGCCCACCTCGACCGCGAAGCGGGCCGCGATCGCCTGGCGGTGAGCGTCGACGAGCCTCGGGTCGTGCTCCAGTCCGAAGAAGGAGAACAGCTGCGGGAGGTCCCGGTTGCGGATCGCCTTCGCGGCCCTTCCCATGGTCGGCCTCCCAAGAAGAGTGCCGGGGGACCCGAGCTGCGCGATCCATGCCATTCCCGCTCGCCCGCCTGTTCCTGGACCTTAGAGCTCGGGATGGCGTGCACGAGAGCGCGCGCGGCGCGCCCGGGGGCTGCCCGAACGACGAGCAGCTGCCGCGTTGGCTGCCCGTTCGCCTGGCGGCGAATTCCGCGAGGCTCCCCTCGGGAGGAACCTGACCCCGCCGGCGCGAGGTGGCGCTTCGCCCACCGCCCCTCGAGCGCGTCCCTGGCCCAGGGTATCCTGTCCGGGGTGGCCGCTCCCGCCTCGAGGAGGTTCCACCCGGGGAGCGAGATCGGCGAGACCATGTTGAACTTGGACCACCTCGTCTACGGGGTAAGGGACCTCGAGGAGGGGATGGCCGAGCTCGACCGGAGGCTCGGCGTCCTGGCGGCGAGGGGCGGGAAGCACGCCGGGCGCGGCACGCACAACGCGCTCATCGGGCTCGGCGGGCGCACCTATCTCGAGATCATCGCCTTCGATGGAGAAGCGGGCCCGCTCGTGCGACCGCCGCTCTTCGCGCTCGACCGGTTCGCTCTCCCGCGCCTGGTGGGGTTCGCGGTGGGGGTGGAGGACATCGAGGCGGTGGCGGAGAGCGCGCGGCGGAGGGGGTACGACCCGGGCCCGGTGGAGGCGATGGCCCGCGTTCGCTCCGACGGCACCGCCCTGCGCTGGCGGCTCACCCCGCCGCCGGCCCCGCCGCTCGGCGTCGTGCCCTTCCTCATCGACTGGGGCGACTCCTCTCATCCCGGCGAGACCTCCCCGCAGGGGCCTCGCCTGGTCGAGCTCCGCGCCGAGCACCCCGAGCCCGCGGTGGTCCGCCGCGCGCTCGCCGCGCTCGGCGTGGACCTCCGCGTCGACGCCGGGCCCGAGGTGGCGCTCGTCGCCACCCTCGAGTCGGAGCGGGGGCGGACGGTCCTCTGAGGCTCGCCGTCCGCCTCGCCCCGCCGCTGGGGCCGACTACTCCTTCGAGCGGAGGAACCTGAGGAGCTCGGCCTCGAACCGCTCCTTCGCCTCGAAGTGGGGCACGTGGCCCACGCCCTCGATCTCGACGAGCTGCGCGCCCGGGATGGACCTTGCGGCGCGCCTGCCCAGGGCGGGGTAGTCGCCGAGGGTAGCCGCGACCTCCTTCGAGACGAGCGCCTTGCCCACCGCGGTGCGGTCGGCGAGCCCGACGACGATGAGCGTCGGGACCGCCAGGCGGGGCAGGTCCTGCACCACCGGCTGCGTGTAGATCATCTCGTAGGTGAGCGCCGAGGCGCGGGCGACCTGCGGGCCCTCGGCGCCCTCGAGCTGGCGGAAGACGGCCTCGGGCCAGGCGGCGTAGGCCTCGTCCCAGTGCGCGAAGTAGGCCTGGTAGAACCTGCGCAGACCTTCCTCGGTCAAGGACAGCTGGTTCCGGTACCACTCGTCGACGGTCCGGTAGGGCACCTTCTCCCGGTAGTCCTCGAGCCCGATGGGATCCTCGAGCACGAGCGCCTTCACCACCTCCGGGTACATGAGCGCGAAACGGACGGCGAGCATGCCCCCCA
>DATJVF010000397.1:0-4866 GCA_035501995.1 Anaeromyxobacteraceae bacterium | reverse complement strand
CGTCATCGTGGGCATCCCCTACATCTCGCCCTACAACGTCAATTCGATCCTGAACCCGGTGCTGGTGCAGCTCATGGCCTGCGGGTACTTCTTCAACTTCTACCGGGGCAAGCCGCTCGTGAAGAAGGGTGGCACCTTCATCGTCGCCCACCCCTGCTCGGACGAGTTCGATCCCGACCACCACCCGAGCTACATCGAGTTCTTCCACCGCCTCCTGCCGGAGACCCGCGATGCGGAGCTGCTCGAGAAGAAGTACGAGCGCGAGTTCGCCGAGAACCCCAGCTACGTGCACCTGTACCGTACCGGCCACGCCTACCACGGGTCCCACCCCTTCTTCATGTGGTACTGGGGCGAGAACGGGCGGGCTCACCTCGGCCGGATCATCGCGGTGGGCGCGGACAACGAGCACGTCCCGCGCATGCTGGGCTGGGACAGCGCCGAACGGCTCAGCGACGCCCTCGACATGGCCCGGGCCGTCCACGGGCGCGCCGCCCAGATCGCCATGATGCACCTGCCGCCCATCGTCATGACCCACCACCCCGGATGACGAGTCCCCCCAAGAACGGCCGGGCCGGCGGGCCCCCTCCCTTGGCGCCCCCCGGGCCGCGCGAGGCCTCGGGCCCGCGGCGCCGGGAGGGCGAGGGCCCGGGCGCCTTGCCCCTCGACGTCGCCGGCGCCCTGCGCGGGAAGAGCATCCTCTTCACCGGGGCGACCGGCTTCGTCGGCAAGGTGACGCTCTCCCTGCTCCTCCACCGCTACCCCGAGGTGGGGCGGGTCTTCGTCCTCGTCCGGCCCGGCACCGGCGGCACCGCCAGCGCGCGCTTCTTCGACAAGGTCGCGGCGAGCCGGCCCTTCGACCCCTTGCGGGCCGAGCACGGGGAGCGCTTCCTCGAGTTCATGCGGTCGAAGTGCGTACCGGTGGCAGGCGACGTCTCCGACCCGCTCCTCGGCCTCAAGGAGGGCGACCTCGGCGCCCTGGAGGGCCTCTCCCTGGTGCTGAACTGCGCCGGGCTGGTCGACTTCAACCCCTCGCTCGAGCTCGCCCTCAACGTGAACGTGCTGGGCGCCCGCCACGCGGTCGACCTGTGCCGGCGGACCGGCGCCCCGCTGGTCCACGTCTCGACCTGCTTCGTGGCCGGGAACCGCAGCGGGGTGGTCTTCGAGGACGAGGAGATCGCCGGCTACTTCCCGCGTCGGGAGGGGGTGGAGGGCCGGCCCACCCGGGAGACGCTCGACACCGGCGATTTCGACCTCGAGCGCGAGCTCGCCGACTGCGAGCGGCAGATCGCCCGCGTCCGCGAGGACGCCGAGGACGCCGCCCTGCGCTCCGAGTTCCGCGCCCGCGCAGCCGAGCGCCTGGCCTCGGAGGGCCGTGGGCAGGGCGACGAGCGCGCCGAGCGGTTGGCCCTCGGCCGCGAGAAGCGCCTCTACATCTCGCAGCGCCTCATCGAGCTCGGCATGGAGCGGGCCCGGCACTGGGGTTGGCCCAACACCTACACCTACACCAAGAGCCTGGGGGAGCAGGCCATCGCGCGGGGCGGCCTCCGCTACGCGCTCGTCCGCCCCTCGATCGTCGAGACCGCCCTGCGCTACCCGTTCCCGGGCTGGAACGAGGGCTTCACCACCAGCGCACCCCTGGCCTTCCTGGGCCTGAAGGGCCACCGCGCCTACCCCATGGCCGATCGGGCCATCCTCGACATCGTGCCGGTGGACCTCGTCGCCTCCGGCACGCTGGCGGTGGCGGCCGAGGCGGTGGCGGGCACCCCTCGGCACGTCTACCACCTGGCCTCCGGCGACGTGAACCCGCTCACCTGCCGGCGGACGGTCGAGCTCGTCGGCCTCTACCGGCGCAAGTTCTTCCGCGAGCGCGAGGAGGGCAGCACCTTCCTGAACGCGCTCCGCTCGCGCTTCGAGCCCTACACCGTCTCGCGCACCCACTACGAGACCTTCAGCACCCCGGCCTTCGTGAAGCTGGCCCGGGCCGCGGGACGGCTCTTGAGGGAGGAGGGCCCGAGCTGGGGCGCACCGCGGGTTTCGGCCCTGCTCGGCCGGGCGGCCGACAAGCTCGACGAGGTGGAGAGCAAGCTCGAGCAGACCAAGGCCCTCTTCGAGCTCTTCCTGCCCTTCGTGTGGGACAACCGCTACCTCTTCCAGTGCGCTCACATCCGAGAGCTGCAGGCGCGGCTCAGCCCCGAGGACCGGGCGAGGCTCCCCTGGGACCCCGAGAGGATCGACTGGCGCCGCTACTGGCTCGAGGTCCACATGCCGGGCCTCGAGGAGTGGGTCTTCCCCGAGCTCGAGGAGGAGTCGAAGAAGAAGGTCCACGCCGCCAGGCAGCACCGCGACCTGCTCGAGCTCCTCTACGCCGCCTGCGAGGCCCACCGGACCCGGGTGGCCCTGCGCATGAGCGGCACCCGCAAGGATCGCTTCACCTACGCCGACCTGCGCGTCCTGGCCGAGCGGGTGGCCGGCTTCCTCTCCGCCCGCGGCGTGCACCGCGGCGACCGGGTCCTGCTCGCCAGCGAGAACCGCCCGGAGTGGGCCATCGCCTTCTTCGGCATCCTGGGCGCCGGCGCCATCGCGGTCCCGGTCGACGCCGAGCTCTCCGCCGAGGAGTTCGAGAACCTCGCCCGCACCTCGAACGCCCGGATGGCCCTCCTCTCCGAGGCGGTGGCCGAGCGGCTCCCCCTGCTCGCGACGGCCTGGGCGTCGGGCGCGGGCCCCGCCCCCGCCCTCCTCGCCGAGGCCCTCACCGGCGACCCGGCTTCGGCCCCCCGCCACCTCGCCGCCCAGCCCGAGGACGTCGCCTCGATCATCTTCACGAGCGGCACCACCGGCACGCCCAAGGGGGTCATGCTCACCCACCGCAACTTCGCGAGCCTGGTGTCGAAGCTCTCCGGCATCTTCGAGATCGGCCCGGGCGACGGCCTTTTGTCGGTGCTGCCGCTCCACCACACCTTCGAGTTCACCTGCGGGCTCCTCGTCCCGCTCTCGCGCGGAGCCGAGATCGAGTACCTCGACGAGCTCACCGCCGACACCCTGGGCGACGCCCTGGAGAGCGGCCGCATCACCGCCCTCATCGGCGTGCCGGCGCTGTGGTCGCTCCTCCACCGGCGCATCACCCAGGAGCTCTCGGCCCGCCCCGGCCTGGTGGAGGGCGCGGCGCGCGTGCTGATGGACGGCCACGGACGGCTGCGCGAACGGCTGGGCGCGAACCTCGGCAAGCTCCTCTTCTGGCCCATCCACCGCAAGCTGGGCGGGAGGCTGCGCATCCTGGTCTCGGGGGGCTCGGCCCTCTCGCCCGAGGTGCAGAAGGCCTTCCACGAGATGGGCTTCGACCTCTACGAGGGCTACGGCCTCACCGAGGCCGCCCCGGTGCTTTCGGTCTCCACGCCCGAGGACGTCGGCTACGGCGGGGTCGGGCGCGCCCTGCCCGGTATCCAGATCCGCATCGACGCGCCCGACGCCAGCGGGGTGGGCGAGGTCCTGGCGAGCGGCCCCAACGTCATGCTGGGCTACTACCGCACCGGGGCCGAGGGGCCGGAGGTCGACCGCGCGCTCACCGGCGCGGTGCTGAAGGACGGCTGGCTCCACACCGGCGACCTCGGCAAGCTCGACGCCGAGGGCCGGCTGACCCTGGTCGGCCGCGTGAAGGACCTCATCATCGACGCCGACGGCAAAAACGTCCACCCGGACGAGATCGAGGATCTCTACTTCACCGAGGACCTCGTGACCGAGCTGTCGGTGGTGGGGCTTCCGGAGACGGGGGCGGAGCGGGTGGCCATGCTAGTGGTGCCCGCCCTGCGCGGCCGCGAGCGCGCCCTCGTGCGGCGGCTCCTCGAGGAGCACATCCGGACGGTCTCGGCGAAGCTTCCCTTCCACAAGCGGGTCAAGGTCTGGCACCTCACCGAGTCCGAGCTGCCGAGGACCTCCACCCGCAAGGTGAAGCGGGGCCTGGTGGTCGAGGAGCTGAAGCGGCTCGAGGCGGCCGCCCAGAAGGGGGCGCGCCTGCGCGAGACGGCGCGCGAGGGAGGCACCGACGGCTGGCTGCTCGAGCTCGTCGCCGACGTGTCGCGCCGCCCGCGCGCCGAGGTCCACCGGGAGAGCCTGCTCGCCGCCGAGCTCGGGTTCGACTCGCTCATGCTGACGGAGCTGGCGGCGGCGCTCGAGGAGGCCGGGGTGCCCTCCTCGGCCACCGAGGGGCTCCACCAGGTGACCACCGTGGCCGAGCTCGCGCGGCTGGTCGCCACGGCCAGCCGCCGACCCGAGGAGTCGACCGAGGGGCGTTCGACGCGCCCGGAGGCCGAGCGGGACCGCGAGATCTTCGTCCCCCGTCCCCTCGCGCAGCTCGGCCGCAAGCTCCTCGGTGCCGGCCAGCGCCTGCTCTACGGCGGCCTCTACCCCACCAAGGTGCGCGGGCAGGCCTACATCCCCCGCGACCGCAACTTCCTGGTGGTGGCGAACCACGCCAGCCACCTCGACATGGGCCTCGTCAAGGTGGCCCTCGGCGAGCAGGGCGAGAAGCTCGCCGCCCTGGCGGCGGCGGACTACTTCTTCGACACCCCGCTCAAGCGAGCCTACTTCGAGAACTTCACGAACCTCATCCCCATGGAGCGCAGCGGCTCGGTGCGCAAGAGCCTGCGGGCGGCGGTGCTCGCCCTGCGCCAGGGCCTGCACCTGCTCATCTTCCCCGAGGGCACGCGCACCCGGGACGGCCGCATGGCCGAGTTCAAGCCCACCGCCGGCTACCTCGCCCTCCACTGCGGCGTCGACGTGCTCCCGGTCTACATCCACGGCACCCACGAGGCCCTGCCACCCGGCCGGCTGTGGCCCAAGTCGACCGAGCTCGAGGTGGTCATCGGGCAG
>DATJVF010000396.1:0-6137 GCA_035501995.1 Anaeromyxobacteraceae bacterium | reverse complement strand
GAGGAGCGTGCCCGCGCCTCGCGCGAGCTCGAGGGCCAGATCGAGTACCTGGAGGTGGCGGCCTACCTGTCGCCGTTCTTCGGGGACGAGCGGAAGCTCCTCCTCTCCGACCAGCCGTCCCGCGAGCTCGACCTCCTCGAGACGCCGAGCGGCGAGCCCATCCTGCCCCCGCCCCCCGAGCGCGTACTCTTGCCGGGAACGCGGCTCAAGATCATCAAGGTGGAGTTCCCCACCGGCTTCGTCATCGCCGGACGCATGCTGCACACCCCGCGCTATCACCCCTGGATCTACCTCGCGCTGGCGGGGGAGGAGCGGCCGGTGGTGATCGTCCTGCCGCAGCTCGTGGCCAACACCGAGCAGGCGCGGGCCGAACTCGAGCGCCTCGTCAGCCCGAGCGATCCCGGCCCGGCGTTCCGGGCGCTCCCCGACGCCCAGCGGGCCGCCATCGCCCGCAAGGAGCTCCTCGACGGCATGTCGCCGCGGGCGGTGGAGATGGCCTGGGGTTACCCCGAGAAGAAGGTCATCGATCGGCCGAGCGACACCGAGGCCTGGACCTGGGCCGGTGGCCAGCGGACCGCCTTCTTCCGGGGCGGGCGCCTGGCGCTCGCGCCGCCGTGAGGCCGCGAAGGCCCCCGCGAACCGGCGGGCCCGAGCCCTCCGCCGAGGGGCTGGCCCTCAGCGCCGTTCGTGGCCCCCGCGCCGGCCGCGCCCACCGCGCCGGTCGCGGTGGCCCTCGGGGCGCCGCTCGCCCTGCGAGCGGGAGCTGCGGGCGGCGACCGGCGGAGCCCCGATCGACGCGCAGAACACCTGGCCCGATTTGAGCTGGCGCACGAGGTCCGCCTCGCTGGCGACCGGCTCGCGAAAGAGGGTGGCGGCCTTGCCGATGTCGTCGAGGGTCGGCAGGGCCCCCGAGCCCCCGACGCAGGGCAGGTTCATGTGGTCGGCGGCCTCGATGGCGAGGTCGTTGGCGGGCCCTCGGCGCCGCGCGTTCAGGCCCTCGAGCGCCGCGATGCCCTCGAGGGTGAAGATGTAGTCCCCGCTCGGGCGCTCCACCGATTTGTCGTAAGGGTGGGCGGCCACCACCGCGCCGCCCATGGCCCGGACGCGCTCGAGCACCTCCCGCACCGGCCACGGGGTGTGGCCGAACATCTGCGGGGGGGCCGGGACCTGGGCCGGGTCCGGGAAGTAGCAGAGGTAGTGGCCGTGGTCGGTGACGAGCTCGACTCCACACAGCGCGAGCAGACCCTCCTCGCGCCCGGCGGCGCGCACCTCCTCGAGGCCGTCCAAGGTGTTGGTGTCGGTGAGCACGATCCCGTCGAGGCCGACCTCCCTCGCCCTTCGCACGACGGCGCGCGGCTCGAGCGTGCAGCCCGGGGAGTGGTGGCTATGGACGTGGACGTCGATGAGCATGGATTGGCGCTTAACATGCCGCGCGCCGGCTGAGAAGCGATTATCAAGAGCGAGCGAGCGGCCCCGAGGGCTCACCCCTCCTCTCCGCTTCGCCACGCGCCGCTCCTCGGCCGAGAGTCCGCGCGACCACCCGCGCGGGGTCGCGCGGCCCGGCCGGCCGCTCCGACCACAAGCGCGCACCCAAGCCGGGGGCCGCGAGGGTCGGGCCGTTCGCGGACGGGGCGCGCATTCGACGCTCCTTCCTCCTTTGACAGGGGCAATCCGCATGCCATACTCGGGACCGTTTCGACCCTTCGGGGGTGACGGCGTGAACGGGTCCGAGAGCGGTGGGCGCATCACTGGGGTGAAGGTGTTCTCGGCGACCAAGGCGAAGGAGCGGGAAGAGCTCGGCGAGAGCATCACCCGCTGGCTCAAGTCCAACGCCGGCCTCGAGGTGGTGGACCGGGTGGTCACCCAGTCCTCCGACAACGAGTTCCACTGCCTCACAATCGTCCTCTTCTATCGCGAGCGGAGCGCGGCCTCGGCTTCCTAAGAAACTGTCCCGTAACCGCGGCCATGTGTGGCCGCCTTCACGAGACCGGTCGGTTCGCGCCCGCGCCCGCTCCGACCTGCTCCGCGCCCCAGGGGCCGGGCTCATGCGGGGTAGAGCACAGCGCCATGCCGACGTATCGAGCCACCATCCCGCCAGCCGAGGGCTTCCGCCATGTGGCCAGGGCGAACCAACCGCCTTGGTCCTCGAAGGCGGCTGGCCCGGAGGGGGTGTCTCGCCTCCCCGCCGCCTGGTTGGTGCGGACTTCCACCCTGGCGTTCGGGCGCGCCTGCGAGATCGCTGCCTCCATCACAGGTACCATGGCGCGAGGTCCTGAAACTCAGGGAACGAGGGAGCGGCGCGGAGGGGCGATGCATGGCGGGACATCGCCTGGGGAGGCCCTTCTCCCTAGACCCCTCCGGACGACCCCATGCGGCTGAAGCAGCGGCCGGAGGACTTCTCCGTCACCGAGTCCTGGCGCTTCGACGCCGATCCGCGGGGCGCCTGGTTCGTCTACCTGATGGACAAGCAGAAGCTCTCCACCTTCGAGGCGGTGGAGCGCATCTGCGCCCGGGCCCGCCTGCCGCCGTCCGAGGTCTCCTTCTGCGGGCTCAAGGACAAGCAGGGCCGCACGAGCCAGCTCGTGGCCATCCGGAAGAGGGAGCTGCGGCTCCAGGACCCCGACCTGCGCCTGCGGCTGCTCGGCCGGACCGCCCTCCCCCTCTCCGCCCTCAACACCACCTCCAACCGCTTCGCGGTCACCGTGCGCGACCTCGGGGAGGACGACCTCGGGCGCCTCCCGGCGGCGGTGGCCGAGGTGCAGCGCCTGGGGGTGGTCAACTACTTCGATTCCCAGCGCTTCGGGTCGCTCAAGCACGGCCAGGGCTTCCTCGTGAAGGACCTCATGCGCGGCGACGCCCTGGCGGCGCTGCGCAACTTCCTCGCCCGGCCGAGCGAGCTCGATCGCTCGGGCGACGCTTCGGCGAAGAAATTCTTCGCCGAGCACTGGGGCGAGTGGGATCTCAAGAACCCCTACCCCGGCGCCGAGCGCTACGCCAAGGTGGTGGGCTGGCTGAGACGGCACCCGGAGGACTACCTGGGCGCCTTCTTGCGGACCGAGCCGCGCTGGCGCGGCCTGCAGGTCTTCGCCTACCAGAGCTGGCTGTGGAACGAGGGCGTGAAGCAGTACCTGCGAGCGGTGGTGGGCATCGCCCACCTCACCGCCATCCGATACCAGGCCGGCACGCTGCTCTTTCCGCGGGCGCTCGACGCGGCGCAGGCGCGCCTCCTGCGCGAGCGCACCTTCCCGCTCCTCGGGCCCGGCTCGACCTTCTCCGACCCGGGGGTCGAGAAGGCCGCGCTCTCGGTGCTCGGTCGCGAGGACATGACGCTCGAGAGCCTGCGCGTCCCCGGCGCGCCCCAGATCCACTTCGATCCCGAGGAGCGCCGCCTGCTCGTCCTGCCGGGCAAGCTGGTGGTCTCCGAGGCCGAGCCGGACGAGCTCAACCGCGGCCGGCGGAGGGTGAACATCGCCTTCACCCTGCCGCCGGGGGCCTACGCCACCCTGGTGGTGAAGCGGCTCTTCCACTGGGCCCTCGAGCCGCGGGCGCGGCCGAAGCCCACCCCGCCCCGGAAGCCGACCGCCGAGGAGATCCACGCCGAGCGCCGCCGGGTGGGGTTCCTCGCGCGGAAGCGGGCCCGCAAGGCCCTGCGGGCGCGCGGAGGTCCCTGAGGCCCTCTTTGCGCGCGAGCGACCGGCCGCCCGGGGCCGCCGGAGCCCGCCGCATCATTCCCCGGGCCCGGGGCCGAGCCGCTCGGCCAGGGCGTCCGCCAGTGCCCGCGCCGAGGCCTCGCCCGGCACCACCGCCGGGGAGAGGCCGTAGCGGGCGAGCTCGGAGCGGGTGGTCGGCCCGATGGCCGCGACCACCACGCCGGCGCGGAGCGTCGCCTCCACCCCCGGCAAGGCCAGGACCGCCCGCACCGCCGAGGGCGAGGCGAAGGTCACCGCGTCGAGGGCGCCCGCGGCGAGGGCCGCCCGCAAGGGCTCGAGCTGCTCGGGCGGAGCCTCCACCGTGCGATAGGCGGCCGGCGCCACCAGGCGGGCGCCCGCTCGGGCGAGCCCGGCGAGGAGCTCCGGCCGGCCCTCCTCGGCCCTGGGGACGAGGACGGCACGGCCGCGGACCTCCGGGGAGAGCGCCTCGGCCAGGGCCTCCCCACGCGCCTCGCGCGGCACGAGGTCCGGCGGGCGCCCTGCCCGCGCCAGCCTGGCGGCCGTGGCCGCGCCGACGGCGGCCAGGCGCGGCCGGAGGAGCGCCGACCCCGGGATCCCGAGCCGGCGGGCCCGGGCGAAGGTGCGCTCCACCGCGTTCGCGCTCGCGAACACCAGGAGGTCGAAGCGCTCGAGTCCGCGGAGCGCGGCGTCGAGCTCCTCGAAGGAGGTCGGATCGGCGAGGGCGATGGCGGGGGTCTCGAGCACCTCCGCGCCGAGGGCCGCGAGCCGCTCGCCGAGTGGGTCCTCGCCCTCCGGCCTCGCCCGGGTGACCGCCACCCGGCGCCCGCGCAGCGAGAGGGGTCCCTTCGGCACGGCGACCATCGCCTTCAGGTGAGCCGCACGTCGGGGGCGTGCCCCTCGAGCGCCGTCAAGATCTCGGCCGCGCCGCGCCCGAGCAGCTCCTCGGCGAGGGCCTCCCCGAGGGCCCGGGCCTCGGCGGTGGGTCCGCTCCTCTCGCCGCGCACCACGCGCCGTCCGTCGAGCGAGGCCACCAGGGCGCGCAGCGTGACCCGGCCGGCCTCGACGGTGGCGTGCGCGGCGACGGGCACCTGGCAGCCGCCCTCGAGCCGGCGGAGGAGCCCGCGCTCGGCCTCCACCCGGTCGCGCGTCTCCCGGTGGTCGAGCGGCGAGAGGCGGGCCAGGGTCTCCTCGTCGGACGCGCGCGCCTCGAGGGCCAGGGCCCCCTGCGCCACCGCCGGGAGCATCTCCTCGGGGCGGAAGACCTGGGTGGCGTGCTCGGCGAGGCCGAGGCGCCTCAGGCCGGCGTAGGCCAGCACCACCGCGTCGAGCCCCTCGGAGGCTTTGCGGAGGCGGGTCTCGACGTTGCCGCGTACCATCTCGACCTGGAGGTCCGGACGGAGCGCTTTCAGCTGAGCGGCCCGCCTCAGGCTGGAGGTGCCCACCCGGGCGCCGCGCGGCAGGGCGGCGAGGGTGCGGTGGCGGGGCGCGCAGAGGGCATCGCGGGGGTCTTCCCGCGGCGGCACGGCCGCCACCAGCAGGCCCTCCGCCAGCACGGCCGGGAGGTCCTTCATGGAGTGGACCGCCACCTCGGCGTGGCCGGCGAGCAGCGCGTCCTCGATCTCCTTCACGAACAGGCCCTTGCCCCCCACCCGCGCCAGGGCCACGTCGAGGATCTTGTCGCCGCGGGTGACGAGCTCGTGCAGGCGCACCTCGAGGGCGGGTTCCCTGGCCCGCAACAGGTCAGCCACGTGGTTCGCCTGCCAGCGGGCGAGGGGACTGCGGCGGGTCGCGATGCGGATCATCGTTTCTCCGAGAGGGCGGCCCGCGCTTCCTCCGGGGCCTTGGCCCCTTCGGAGGTCGGGTCGGGCTCGAGGCCGAACAGCTCGGCGGCGGCGCCGGGGAGCGTGCTGTCGCCCGACGAGGCGGCCTCCTTGAGGCGCGCGGTCGGCCCGTGGAGCAGCTTGTTGACGATGGCGCGCGCCATGGCCTCCACGCTGCGGCGCCCCTTCTCGTCGAGCTTCTGGCCGACCTGGAGCAGGGTCCGCTCGGCCTCGGCCAGGGCGATGGCCTCGGCGCGCTGGCGCAAGGCGGCCAGCACCGGGAGAGCGGCCCGGGTCTCCCGCTCGGCGTTGAAGGCCATCACCTCGGCCTCCACGATGGCCTCGGCGCGGAGGGCCTCGCCCGCGCGGGCCTCCTTGGTGGCGTGCACGACCCGCTGCAGGTCGTCCATGTCGTAGGCGTAGAGGTCGGGCTGCTCGCCGCAGCGGGGGTCGACGTTCCTCGGCACCGCCAGGTCGATGAAGCAGATCGATCGATGCTTGCGCAGCCGCATCACGTAGCTCACGAGCTCCTTCGTGACCACGTAGGTCTGGGCACCGGTCGAAACGAGCACCACGTCCGCTTCTGCGAGCAGCGTCGTGAGCTCCTCCCAGGGATGGGCGCTTCCACCCACCTGCTCGGCGAGCG
>DATJVF010000395.1:0-8590 GCA_035501995.1 Anaeromyxobacteraceae bacterium | reverse complement strand
AACAAGCTGGCCGGGGAGCGGCTCAAGGCGATGCTCGAGATGGGGAAGAGCCAGCCGTGGCCCGACGAGCTCTACGCGCTCACCGGGGAGCGTCGCGCGGACGCCACCGCGCTCCTCGAGTACTTCGCCCCGCTGAAGGTCTGGCTCGACGAGGAGAACGCGCGCGGCGGAGCCAAGGTCGGGTTCTAGAGAGCGCTCCCGAGAGCCTGAGTCCGCGGGCCGCAGCGCCGCTCGCGGCGGCCAAGGGCACCTCGAGGCCGCCACGGCCCGGGGTCGGCGAGGCCGAGGAGGCGGCTCGCCTCCCTCGAGCCGGGGGGCTCTCGCGGCGGATGGCCCCTCAGCCGATGGGCGGGACGCGTCCCGCCCAGGGCCGAGCGGCCTCCAGCTGCGCCGCGAGCCGGAAGAGCATCGCCTCGTCGCCGTAGCGTCCGACGAGCTGGACGCCGACCGGCAGGCCCGAGCCCGTGGCGTAGAGCGGCACGCTCATGGCCGGCTGGCCGGTTTGGTTGAAGAGCATGGTGTTGCCGGTGGCGTCGAGCGAGCGTTCCCCGATCTCCTGGAGGAGCCTCTCGATGAGCCGGCGCGACCCGAGGCGCGTCACGACCTCGAGGAGGGCGCGCTCGAACCGGCGGGTCTTCACGGCCCCGATGGGAAGCGCCGGCCTGGCGGTGGTCGAGGTGAGGAAGACGTCGACCGTCTCGAAGAACGCGGCCAGGCTGCGCGCGGTGCGATGGATCTCGGCCTCGGCGAGGACGAGCTCCCCCGCGCCGAGGGTCCGGCCGGCCGCGCGAGCGGCCCAGGTCTCGGGCTCCAGGTTCGACGAGCGCGCGCGCCTTCCGGTCGCACGGACCGCCTCCTCCACCTCGGCGGCCACCCCGGCGCACACCACCACCAGGTAGGCCCGCACGAGCGCTTCGCGGGCGAAGGCCGGCCGGCCCTCCTCGACCTCGTGGCCGAGCGAGGCGAGGAGTCGCGCCGCGTCCTCGACCGCCTCGGCGCAGGCGGGGTCGGTGTCATGACCGAAGAGGGATTCGCGGGTGAAGGCGATGCGGAGCTTCCCGGGTGGGGTGCGGAGCTCCTCGAGGTAGGGTCGCCGCGGGGGCGTCGCCGCGTAGGGATCCCCGGGGGCGCTTCCGGCGATGGCGTCGAGCAGGGCGGCCGAGTCGCGCACGCTCCGGGTGAGCACGCCGTGGGTGTCGAGCCCCGACCACGACTCGCCGAGCGCCGGTCCGAAGGAGACCCGCCCGCGGGTGGTCTTGAGTCCGAAGAGGCCGCAGGCGGAGGCCGGGATGCGGATGGAGCCGCCCCCGTCGCTGGCATGGGCGGCGGGGACGATGCGCGCCGCCACCGCCGCCGCAGACCCACCCGAGGAGCCCCCCGCGGAACGGGCCAGGTTCCAGGGATTCCGGGTCGGCCCGCGCAGGACCGACTCGGTGGTGCCGAGGAGGGCGAACTCGGGGGTGTTGGTCTGGCCGAAGAAGACGAGGCCGGCCTGTGCGAGGCGCCTCACCACCTCGGCGTCCTCAGGGGCGATCGCGCCCTCGAGCAGGCGGGACGAGCTCGTGAGCGGATGGCCCTTCCAGGCGGCGAGGTGGTCCTTCAGGAGGAAGGGGACGCCCGAGAGCGGCCCGGGCGGGAGCGGTCCCCGCGCCCGCTGGCGAGCCTCGTCGTCGTAGCGGGCCACGATGGCGTTCACCCGGGGATTGCGCGCGTCCGCGCGCTCCAGGGCGGCTTCGAGGAGCTCACCGGCGGTGGCCGACCGGCTCGACACGAGCTCGCCGAGCGCGAGGGCGTCGAGCTGGTCGTATTCGGGCAGGTGCACGGGCCGTCTCGGCTATACACGGTCGGCGTGGCCTTGGCCACCCACCAAGGGTCGCCGCGGGAGTTCGACCCGCACCGCGGCGGCTTGGGGGAGCCTGGGCGTCCCCCCGGGCGCGCGCCGGGCGGATCCTCCGGACGCCCAAGACGGCCTCGGAGCGGCCCTCGCCCGCGACTAGCCCACGCCGGACCCGCCCTGCGGCCGTCGCCTGCGCTCGCGCCGGTACGCGATGGGCGACCGGCCCGTCCAGCGCTTGAAGGCTCGCGTGAAGGCACTCGGCTCCGAGTAACCGAGGAGCCAGCTCACCTCGGCGAGCGAGACGTCTTCCTGTCCCAGGAAGGCCTCCGCCCGCTCGCGGCGTACCTCCAGGGTGAGCCGCTCGAAGGTGGTCCTCCGCGCCTCGAGCAGGCGCTGCAGCGACCGGCGGCTCGTGCCCATCCGCCGGGCGACGGCCGCCAGCGAGGGGCGCACTCCCGGGCACTCGCCGGCGATGGCCGCGCGGACGCGGAGGGCAAGGTCCACGCCGGCCGGGTCGCGGTCGAGGAGGAGGCGGGCGTGGGCGTCGAGGAGCGCGAAGAGCTCGGGGTCCGGCGCGCGCACCGGGGAGAGGAAGGCCTCGCGCGGGAGGGTGAGGGCGGCCCTCTCCGCCAAGAAGCGCGGGCGGGCGCCGAAGACCCGCAGGTACTCGGCGTCGTCGTGGGGGTCGGGGAAGGTGAAGCTCAGGTCGAGCAGGCTCCACGGCCGAGCCGCCGCTGCGCGGGCGCGCAGGAGCAAGGTGGCGAGCGTGAACTCCTGGGCCGGCGGGGGGAGCGGCGCCCCGTCCGCCGCAGCGAACACCAGGCTCACCTCGCCGCCCGAGGCCTCGACGCGGAGCGCGCCGCGCGGGTCGATGAGCCGGAAGTAGGCCGCCACGCGGCGCAGCCCGTCGCCGAGGGTGGGGCCGGTGGTGCCGAGGTAGTCGAGGACGCGGTAGGCGCCCGGGGGCGTCGCCTCGGCGGCGTGGAGCGCCAGGCGAGGGTCCCGCGCGGCCGCATAGGCCTCGCGCCACAGCGCGTCCGCGATGGCGGCCGGCACCCGCGCCTCGGGATCCCCGAGCGCCGCGGGCTCGAGCCCAGCCCGCTTCGAGATCGCGTTCCCGTCGAGCCCGAGGCGACCGCAGGCCTCGAGGAGCGCGCGGCAGGCCACCGGCGCCACGAGCGACATCATGGCGGCAGGCTAGCACGCCCGGCCCTCAGTTCGGCGCGTCGAGGTAGCGGCGCACCGCGAGGAGGCTCTCGGCCGGCTTCTCGCCGAACATGGTGTGGCCGGCTCCCGCGATGACCTCGAGCTCGGCCCTCGGGAAATGGCTCAGGTGCCTCCGCTGCTGCGCCTCGCCGAGGACGGAGCTGCAGCTCCCGGCGAGGAACAGCACCTTGCGCGGAAAGCGCTCCACTCCGGCGACGAACTCCACCTTGGGCTCGCCGTCCTCGCCGAAGCCTTCCCGCAAGAGGGCGGCGCTCGCCCGAGCCCCGAAGCGCCACATCTCCATCCTCGCGTTCGCGAGGTCGCGCCCGCAGAAGTAGCCGGCCAGGGGATGGCCGGGGACCCGCGACGTCATGAGGGCGAGGCCGAGGTAGTCGCGACGCGCCTCGGCGTCCGGCCCGACGACGCTGAGCGCATCGACGAAGGCCCTCGCGCCCGCCCACAGGACCATGAGGCTCCAGGCGGGCCGCATGTGGTTCGTGGCGGCCATCATCCTCCGCCCGGCCTCGACGGTGAGCATCCCCGGCTCGGCGAGGACGAGGTGGTCGATCTTCTCCGGGTGCTGCCCGAGGTAGCCGGAGGCGAGCATGGCGCCGAAGGAGTGTCCGATGAGGTTCACCCTCCGGCCGCGGCCGAAGTGGTCGACCAGGGCGTCGAGCTCGGCGTAGAGGTCGGCCAGCCTGAGCCGGTCCTCGCTCACCCGCTCGGAGAGCCCCCCGCCGCGCTGGTCGTAGAAGACCACCTCATAGCGATCGGCGAGCGCGGCGAGCGGCCAGAGGCTCCGGAAGTCCCCGCCGGGGCCTCCGTGCACCACGAGGACCGTCGGGTTCGCGGGGTCGCCCACGGTCTGCAGGTGGAGGCGCACGTGGTTCACCTCTAGGCTCGGGAGGGAGGGGTCGTCGGACACGGTCCTCGGGACGGCCTTCGTCGAGCAGGCCGCCGCGAGGAGGAAGAGAGCGGCACGGCGCGGAACAGTCATGCCAGGAGGGTAGAGCTCCCGGCCCCGAGCGCGCTTGACCTCGGGTGCCAAATGTTTGACCGCGCGCGCCGGAGCGTGCGGCGCCAGGAGGCCACCCGCGAGGGCTCCCACGCAGTCGGAAAGGACCAGCGGTCAGTGCCGTCGGGGGGCCTGCCCGGAGAGCATGAGCCCGAGCAGGGCTCAGTTATGCGTGCAGGTGAGCAGGTAGCAGGTGTTGTCCTGACCCGACCCCGCGTAGCAGCGATCGAGGGCGTCGTCCTCCACCGTCGTCATGTTGGTGAGCCCGAACCCGCGGAAGGCGGTCTCGGTGACGGGGTACTGGTCGCCGTAGGAGTCCTCCGCCGTGCAAGTCACGCTCCTCACGTGTGGCCAGTCCCAGTAGTAGGACGGGCGCGCGAAGTCCGGGTGGTCCCAGTGGGCCCACTTACCGCCCCTGCGGGAGACCACCGTCGGGGCGAGGACGCGCACCGGGTGTTGCCGAACGGTCGGCCCCTGCGGGTGCACACCCGGCGGGTGCGCCTGGAACTTGGGCGGCGGAGCTCGTGACGGCGGCCGCTGTCGCTGCTGGCTGCGCGACGGCGCCTTGCCCTCACCCCGGGTGGGCCGTTCGTCGGCCCGCGCGAGGGCCGTCGTGAGGAAGGAGGCGGACAAGAGGCCGATCACCACAAGCGGTCGTCGCGGGGTCATTGGGGTCTCCGTTCGACGCGTGAAATTGCGCGGGAAGGCTTAGACCAGGGTGAGGCTCCTGCGGCGCGCCGGCAAGCCCGCGGCGAGCATGCCTGTCGGCCACCCTCCGGGTGTGACCTTCGGGGTCTCGGCCCGAAGGCGGGTCTTCAGGCGGCGCTGGCCCCCTTGCCGTGCAGGAGCGCCACCACCTCCTGGTAGAGTCGGCGGCGCGCCTCGTAGCGTTCGGGCGCGCGGGTGATGTAGCGCACGTGGATCTCGACGCCGCTGGCGGTGGGGACCACGGTGAAGCCCGGCACCGCCGAGAAGCTCTTCACGCGATAGCGCGAGCTGGCGCGCCACTCCTGCTCGGCCAGCTTGGCGTTGGCGGCGGTCTCCTCCGCGACGAGCTTCTCGACCCGGTCGAGGATGGGGTAGGGGTCCTGGCCGAGCGGGACGAGCAGCCGGAGGTCGTCCCACATCCACTGGCCCGAGGTGGAGAAGTTGAAGTAGTGGCCCTCGATGGCGAAGCTGTTCACGAAGGAGACGCGGCGGCCGGTGGGGTGGCCGGCGTCGATCCAGGCCCCCATCTCCATGAGCACGGTGTGGAAGAGGCCGATCTCCACCACCTCGCCGCCCACGCCCTCGATCTCGACCCAGTCGCCCACGCGGATGCCGTGCTTGCTCATGAGCACGAACCAGCCGAAGAAGGCGACGATGAAGTCCTTCATGGCCACGGTGAGGCCGGCGCCGGCGAGGCCGAGGACGGTGGTGGCCTGACCGGGGACCCCGATGACGATGAAGAGGACGAGGAGCGCGCCCACGAGCTGCACGGCGAACTTGACCACCGTGCGCAGGGTCCCCGCCCGCAGCTGCTCGCGGCTCACGCCCTCGTAGAGGCGGTCGACGAGCCGGGTGGCGAGGAAGGCGAGGACGAGGACGAGCGCGATGGCGAGGAGGGCCGCGAGAAGGTGGTGGAGAGCGGTGCGCGCGTACCCGTCGACGAGCGCTCCCCACCGTTCGTACACCTCCGCCAGCGCCTCGTGGTCCTGGATGCGCCGGCCGAGGGTGGTGACGCGTTGCTGGTCGTCGCGGAACTGCATGAGCCGCTCGACCGCCGCCCGGGCCTGCTCCCGTGAGGCTGTACTGGCGGTGCCGGTGCGCTGGGCGAAGCCCGCCGCCAGCTTCTCGGCCGCCTGGCGGGCCTCCGCGGCGTCCTGGATGCGCTGCACGATGGTCGCCCGCCGCTTGGTCTGGCGCTGCACCCGGTCCTTGGCGTCGCGCTCGGCGGCGGCGAGGAGCGCGCGCTTGTCGCGCAGCGCACTGTAGGCGAGGAACCGCTCCACGGTGCTGGCGGTGGCGCTCGTGGCCGCGGCGGCCGCCGGGGGTGCGGCCGGGCGGAGGTCCTGCTGGGCTGCGTCGTGCAGCGCCTTCAGCCGCTTCACCTCGGCCTGGGGGTCTCCGCCGTTGCGCTCCAGGCTCTCGGTGGCCATGTCGAGCTCGTCCTGGTCGAGCTCCCTTTGCGCCCGCACCACGTCCACCTGGTCCTGGAGCCCGGGTTGGGCGTCGGGCCGGGCGGTGGCGAGCTGGTCGGTGAGCGCCTTGATGCGGGCGTCGTCCGCCTCCACCGCCGCCTGGGCCTTCTGCTTGGCGTCGAGGCGGGCCTTCATCTCGGGGGTCTGCTCGGGGATCTCGTCCGCCGCCTGCCGCAGGGCGTCGGCGAAGGTGAGGTCCACCGCGTGCTCGGCGAGCTTCAGCGCCTGGTGCGCCAGCTCCTGCTCCTCGGGCGCGACCGCCAGGGCGAGGAGATGACGGGCGGTGAGGAGGGGCCGCGTGTCGACCTGCCTGAGGTGATGGGGCGCGGGTGGGCCCCCCGGCGCTCCGGCGCCGGAGGGGGTCTCGTCCGCCGGAGCCGGACGGTCGCGGGTCAGGAAGAGCCCGGCCACCGCCGCGATCGCCAGCGCCAGACACACCATCCCTGGAATCCATCGACGCACGTTCATGGACGCATTCTAACCGGTGGCGCGGCCGCGCTCGGCGACACTTTCCCGCGAGGCGTCTCGCCGCCCTTGCGGCCGGCCCTGAGCCCCCGGCGAGCCCAGACGCCGTATACTCGGAGCTCGAGACCGGGAGGTCGCCGTGAAGAGCAAGATCGAGGAAGCCCTGGCCTGGCCCTTGAGTCCGGTGGCCATCCTCTGGTCCGACGAGGCGCCGGCCGGAGCGGCCCGCTTCGGGGAAGGGAAATGGGGCTGCGTGATGATGATGTTCGCGGCGGTCGCGGTCCAGGGGAGGAGTGCGGCGTTCGACCGGACGACGTACGGCTGCTGGGGCGGGGGCGTCGGCCTCGGTTTCGGCAACACCTACCGCACCTTCCCCGGCGGCCAGGACTGCTTCGCCCGCTTCCTCTCGACCGGCAACGCCGGCTCCGAGCGCGGCCGCCAGGTGGCGGCCGGGCTTCCGGTCGCCCGCGGTTTCGCGGAGAAGTTCCTGGAGGGGGAGCGCTACCTCGCCTCGCCCGAGCTGGCGGCGGAATTCGTCGAGGAGCTCCCGGTGCGCGAGGTGCCGACGCGCTACGTGGTCATGAAGCCCCTGCGCGACGTCGATCCCGCGCGCGAGACGCCGCGGACGGTGGTCTTCACCGTCGACCCCGACCGGCTCTCGGCGCTCGTCGTGCTCGCCAACGCTGGGCGCCACGGGAACGAGAACGTGGTGCTGCCCTTCGCGGCGAGCTGCCAGACCGTGGGCCTCATCCCGTACCGCGAGGCCGACTCGCCCCGCCCGCGGGCGGTGGTGGGCCACACCGACATCTCGGCGCGCGGCTACGTGCGAGAGAACCTGGGGCGAGAGGTCCTTACCTTCGCGGCGCCCTTCGCGCTCTATGGCGAGATGGAAGCGCTCGTCGACGAGAGCTTCCTCCGCCGGCCGGCATGGCGGGCGCTCGCCCGGAACGGCGGGGAGGAGCCCTTGTGACGAGCGGGCCGCTCCGGTGAACGCGGAGGCGAAGGACCGTTCCGGCGGACGGATGCGGGCGATTGTCAACCCGATGTTTCGTGCCGGTTGACGATCCGCCACCCGGCGGGCAGAATGCGCCGCGCCCATGGCGACGAGCGCTTCCATCGCGACGGCGGCGGCCGTCGCCCTTCCGGTCGGGCCCGCGTGAGGGGGCCGGGTTCCTTCCGAGAGGAGCTCGAGGGGCTCCGCCAGGCCGGCCTGCTACGGAGGATGCGGCGGGTCGAGCACCTCGGCCCGAACGTGGCGCGGGTGGACGGCCGGCCGGCCATCCTCTTCGCGAGCAACGACTACCTGGGGCTCTCGCGCCATCCGAGGGTCGTCGAGGCCGCCGCACAGGCCGTCGCCCTCCACGGCGCGTCCGCGACCGCGTCGCGGCTCGTGAACGGAACCCACGCCCTCTATGCCGAGCTCGAGGAGGCGCTCGCCGCCTTCAAGGGCGCGCAGGCGGCGCTGGTGTTCGCCACCGGGTACATGGCCAACCTCGGCGTCGTGACCGCGCTCGCCTCCTCCCGCGAGGACCTGGTCCTGCTCGACCGGCTCGACCACGCGAGCCTCTACGACGCCTGTGCCATGTCGCCCGCCAAGACCACCCGCTATCCGCACTGCGACCTCCCGGCGCTCGAGCGAAGGCTCGCCGAGGGGCCCGGCGCGGGGCGTACCCTGGTCGTCACCGACGGCGTCTTCTCGATGGACGGCGACGTGGCCCCCCTCGCGGAGCTCCGCGAGGCGACGCGGGCCGCGAGCGCGTGGCTGGTGGTCGACGACGCGCACGGCACCGGCGTCCTCGGCCCCCGAGGTCGCGGCAGCTGCGCCGCCGCCGGCCTCCACCCCGACGTCGAGATCGGCACCCTCAGCAAGGCGCTCGGCTCGCTGGG
>DATJVF010000394.1:0-4411 GCA_035501995.1 Anaeromyxobacteraceae bacterium | reverse complement strand
GCGGCGGGCGTCGAAGCCGAGGTCGCCGGTCGCCCCTGGAAAGGCCCTCACGGCGGCCAGGCGGTCGCGGAGGGCCTCGCGGGTGGCGGCGCCGGCCTCGACGGCCTGGCGGATGAGGGCGGCCGCGTCGTAAGCGCTCGCCTCCAGGATCGAGGGCGGGTGCCCGAAGCGCGACGAGAAGGCGGTCACGAAGGCCTTGGTGGCCGGGCGCTCGGAGGGGGCGAAGAACCCGTCCACGAAGATGGCGCACTCGACGTAGCGGCCGGCCTTCTCGACGAGCGAGGGGTCGTCCCAGCCGTTCGCGCCGAGGAGCTGCACCGGCTGCAGGTCCTCGCGCCCGGTGGCCTTGCGGATCCGCTCGAGCTCCTGGGGATCGCAGGTCTGCGTCACCACGTCCTCCACCGCCAGCGCCGGGGCGATGAGCGCCACGTTCTTCGCGAAGTCGGGCAGGAAGAGGGCGTCGAAGTCGGCGATGGGGGGAAGGCGCTCCCGCAGCTTCTCGAGCGCCTTCTTGCGACGGTAGGGGTCCTTCTCCTCCTTGAGGAGGTCCTTCTCGGCCTCGACGTACTCCGGGCGCTCCTCGAGCCAGAGCTTGCCCACCATGCTCTTCACCACCGGGGCGAAGGTGGTGCGGTCGTGCTCGTAGCTCTCGACCGCCCTGAGCTCGCCGCCGTGGGCCGTGACCTCGTCCCAGAAGGCGAAGGCCAGCTCCTGGCCGTAGGGGATCTGCGGGTAGAGCAGGGCGAAGCGCCTCAGCCCGCGGCCCACCGCCAGATCGGCGAGCGCCTTGGCCTGGGCCTCGGCGGTGAGCATGTTCCTGAACACGAAGGGGCCGGCCTGGGTGACCCCGTCGACCCGGGAGAGGGAGAGGAAGGGCAGGCCCTGTTCCTCGGCGGTGGCGGCGGCCCGCTGGGCCTCGGCATTCACCACCCCGCCGAGCGCGGCCACCGCGCCCTCGGCTTGCGCCAGCTCCTCCAGGGCCGCCTGGGCGCCCTCCGGTTCGCCGCGGGTGTCCTTCACCGCCAGGCGATAGCCGCTCGACTCGCCCAGCGCCAGGGAGACCCCCTCCAGGATCGCCTCCCCCCAGGCCTTCTGCTTGCCGGAGAGCGGCACCGCCACCCCGATCACGCGCGGGTTCACCCGGGCGCGCCGGGCCAGGCGGTCGGCCAGGGCCCGGGCGTCCTGGGCGAAGGGGGAGTCGGGCCAGCGCTCGACCACCTCGTGCGCGGAGCGCTCGGCCGAGGCCTCGTCGTGCAGGTGGAGCGCCACGCGGGCGAGCTTCAAGGTGGCGGCCGGGAGGAGCGGCGAGTCGGGCGGCAGGTCCTCCTTGAGCTGGGCCACCTCCTGGAAGGTGAGGCGGGCGTCGAGGTGCTCGATCGCCAGCGCGAGCTGCCGATCGCGCTCGGGGCCCTCGGCGAGCCGGGCCGCCTCGGCGCGCCAGCGCGCCGCCTCCCGCCAGCTCTTCGCCTCCTCGGCCGACTTGGCGGCCACCCGGGCGGCCTGGGGCCGCTCCTCGGGGGGCAGCTTGTCGTAGAGCGTCCCGAGGCTCGCCAGCGCGTCCTTGGGGCGCCCGGCCTCCTCCTCGCACAGCGCGAGCTGGTACTTCGCGTCCGGCGCGCGGTCGGAGAGCGGCCACAGGGTGAGCAGCCGCCCGAAGTCGGCCTGGGCGCGATCGGGGCGGCTCGCCGCCCGCCAGCGCAGGCCCGCCTCGTAGAGCGCCTCGGCCGAGGTGGGGAGGGGGGCGAAGCGGGCCGCCAGGGCCTCGAAGCGCTGGGCGCCGTCGGCGGGAGGGAGGGCGCGGGCCTCGCCGCGGGTCTTCTCGAGCTCGGCGGCGGCCTGGGCGTCGCCCTCCTCGGCGGTCATCTCCTGCCCGTTCACGGTCACCACCCGGCGCGGACAGGCGGCGAGGGCGAGCGCGAGGACCAGGACCTTCCCGGACGGGGTTCGCATGAGGGGACCTTCTACAGCGCTCTTTTCTCGGAGGATAGAGTCCTCGCGCCGCCGCGCGCGGGCCCTCGCTCGCAAGGCGCGCGGGCGGCGAAGGGGCGCTCTCCCCTCCTAGGCCCGCTTCTTGTTGGAGAACAGCTCGGAGGCCTTCTCCCAGAAGCTGCGGGTGGCGGGGTGGGTGCGCTCGCCGGAGATCTCGGCGAAGCGCTGCAAGAGCTCCCGCTGCTCCCGGGTGAGCTGGGTGGGCGTCTCCACCAGAACGCGGATGTGCTGGTCGCCGCGCCCCGAGCCGCCGAGGTGCGGGATCCCCTTGCCGCGCAGGCGGAACACCTTGCCGGCCTGGGTGCCGGCCGGGATCTTGAGGCTGTACGGGCCGTCGAGGGTCGGCACGTCGATCTGGGCGCCGAGGGCGGCCTGGGCGAAGCTGATGGGCATCTCGCAGACGACCTCGGCCTCCTCGCGCTTGAAGATGGAGTGCTCCCGCACCTGCACCACCACGTAGAGGTCGCCCGGCGAGGCCCCCGGCTGGGGGGCCGGCTCGCCCTCGCCCGCCAGCTTGAGGCGGGTGCCGGTGTCGACGCCGGGGGGGACCTTCACCTCGACGGCGGCCTCTTCGCGGGTCATGCCGCCGCCGTTGCAGGTGGGGCACTTCTCCGAGATCACCCGGCCGGCGCCCCCGCACACGTGGCAGGTGCGGGCCACCGAGAAGAAGCCCTGGGTGAGGCGCACCTCGCCCACCCCGCCGCAGGTGCGGCAGGTCTGGGGCGCGGTCCCGGGCTTCGCCCCGGTGCCCCGGCACGCCTCGCAGCGCCGAGGCCGCGGGATCTGGATGCGGGCGGTGGTGCCGAAGGCGGCCTCCTCGAAGCTCACCTCGAGGTGGTAGCGCAGGTCGGCTCCGCGCGGGCGAGCGCGGGAGCGGCGGCCTCCCCCGAACATCTCGCCGAAGATGTCACCGAAGATGTCGTTGATGGTGCCGCTGGCGCCGCCGAAGGGGAAGCCACCCTCGAACGGGTTCTGTCCGTTCCCGTGGCCGAAGCGGTCGTAGCGCGCGCGCTTCTCGGGGTCGGACAGGATCTCGTAGGCCTCGGAGGCCTCCTTGAAGCGCTCCTCGGCCTGCTTGTCGCCCGGGTTCTTGTCCGGGTGGTGCTGGTGCGCGAGCTTGCGGTAGGCGCTCTTGAGGTCCTGCTCGGTCGCCTCCCGGGAGACGCCCAGCACTTCGTAGTAGTCGCGCTTTTCCACGGGTTTTTCGGGAGAGCTGTGGCCCTTTCACACCATCCCCGGGGGGAACCTAACGCATCCCCGGCGCCTGGCAAGCGGGCTTCCGCTACGCTCCGGAGCTGCCGCTGCTCCCCTGCTGGGCGTAGATGGCGTCGGCGATCCGGTAGGCGCTGCCCTCGAGCCTGACGAGGGCGTCCTTGATGGCGGCCGGGTCGTCGCTCGGCAGGGCGCCCTTCAGGACCTCGAGGTCGGCCTTGATCTCCTCGAGGTCGTCGGGGCGCAGCGCGCTCGCGTACTCCTCGATGCTCTTCTCGGTGGTGTAGATGAGGCCCTCGGCGTTGTTCTTGAGGTCGGCGAGCTCCTTCTTGCGGCGGTCGTCGCCCTTGTTGGTCTCGGCCTCCTTGATCATCCGCTCGATCTCGGCCTCCGACAGGCCGGAGGAGGCGGTGATGCGGATCTGCTGGCTCTTCCCGGTGCCGAGGTCCTTCGCCGAGACGTGCACGATCCCGTTGGCGTCGATGTCGAAGGTGACCTCGATCTGCGGGACGCCGCGCGGCGCGGGAGGGATGCCGACGAGCTCGAAGCGGCCGAGCGTCTTGTTGTCGGTGGCCATGTCGCGCTCGCCCTGCAGCACGTGGACGCTGACGAGCGGCTGGTTGTCGACGGCGGTCGAGAACACCTGCGACTTCTTGCAGGGCACGGTGGTGTTCTTCTCGATGATCTTGGTGAAGACCCCCCCGGCGGTCTCGACGCCCAGCGAGAGCGGCGTGACGTCGAGGAGCAGGACGTCCTTCACCTCCCCCTTCATGACCCCGCCCTGGATGGCGGCGCCGACGGCCACCACCTCGTCGGGGTTCACGCCCTTGTGCGGCTCCCGGCCGAAGAAGCGCTTCACCACCTCCTGCACCTTCGGCATGCGCGTCATCCCGCCCACCAGGATGACGGTGTCGAGCTGCTGGGGGGTGAGGCCGGCGTCCCGCAGCGCGATCTTGCAGGGCTCGACGGTCTTCTCGACGAGGTCGCCCACCAGCTGCTCGAGGCTCTGGCGGTCGATGGTCTCGGCGAGGTGCTTGGGCCCCGTGGCGTCGGCGGTGATGAAGGGGAGGTTCACCTCCGTCTCGGTGGCGCTGGAGAGCTCGTGCTTGGCGCGCTCGGCGGCCTCCTTGAGGCGCTGCAGGGCCATCCGGTCCCTCTTGAGGTCGATCCGGTGGGCCTCCTGGAAGCGCTTCGCCAGCCAGTCGATGAG
>DATJVF010000393.1:0-4223 GCA_035501995.1 Anaeromyxobacteraceae bacterium | reverse complement strand
GGCCGACCTCGAGCACGTCTTCTGCCCCTCCGACCGGCCGCTCGACGAGGTGCTCCTGCCCTTCCTGGCCCGCCGGGAACGGCGCGCCGCCTAGGACGGAGTGACCGTGTCGCTCTCCTTCATCCACCCCGCGCTCGCCTTCGGCCTCCTCGCCGCCCTCGTCCCGCTCGCCATCCACCTCTTCTTCCGGCGCCGCCCCCGCCCGACCCCCTTCCCGGCCATCGACTTCATCCTGCGGGCGCGCCGGGAGACCGAGCGCCGGCTCAGGCTGAAGAAGCTGCTCCTCTTCGCCGCCCGCACCCTGCTCGTGGCGGCGGTGGCGGCCGCCCTGGCCCGGCCCCGCCTGAAGGGCCCCGAGGAGGCCAGCGCCGCCGTGGCCCGCGGGCCCTCGGCGGTGGCGCTGGTGCTCGACGCCTCGGCCTCCATGGGCTACCGGCTGCGCGGCACCACCCTCTTCGAGCGGGGGCGGGCCGACGCGCTCGAGGCGCTCGCCGCCCTCTCGGGCGAGGAGCCCGCCACCGCGCTCGTCTGCGGGGGGCCGGCCGCCCCGGCCGCCCCGCCGCCGAGCTTCGACAAGGTCGCGGTGCGGCGGATCCTCTCCGAGGCCGAGCTCACCGAGGGCTACGCCGACATGTCCGCCTGCGTGGCGGCCGCAGTGCGGGCCCTCTCGGAACCCGGGAGCGGCGCCTCCCTCGGCAAGCGGGTGGTGGTGGCGACCGACCTCACCGCCTCTGCCTGGCGGCTCGACCAGCCCCCACCCATGGTCGAGACGGCCTCGGGACCGATGCGGCCGGAGGTGACCTTGCTCGATGCGGCGCGGGGCGCCGACCTGCCCAACCTGGCCGTGACCGAGCTCGCCGTCGAGCCCGACGCCTCGGTGGGATCGCGCGGCTACCGGGTCCGGGTCACGGTGGTGGCGAGGGACGGGAAGAGCCGCTCGGGAGCGGGGGGGCGGCGCGGGGCCGGCGATCGCGACCTCGAGCTCCAGCTCCACGCCGGTCCGCCGAGCGCCCCGGTGGTCATGCGCTCCTACGCGCAGCTGGCCGCCGACGGGGCGGTGAAGAAGGTGCTCGCCTACCGCTTCCCGAACGGCGGCCCCCAGGCGCTGGCCCTGTCGCTCGTGCCGGGGGACGCCCTCGAGGAGGACGACGCACGGGTGGTCACCGTGGACGTGCCGCGCGACGTGCGCGCCCTGGTGGTGAACGGGGCGCCCTCCCCGGTGCGCTACCGCGACGAGGCCTTCTTCGTGGAGGCGGCGCTCTCCTCGCCGGCCTCGCCGGTACGGGCCACCGTGCTCGACGCCGAGTCGCTCGGCAAGGCGCGCTTTTCGGACTACGACGTGGTCTTCCTGCTCGACGTCCGCTCGCTGGGCGCGAAGACCGGCGAGCTGCGCGAGTTCGTCGAGCACGGGGGCGGCCTGTTCATCGCGCTCGGCGACGAGGTCGATCCGGAGCGCTACGACGCCGAACTGGGGCCGCTCCTGCCCCGCCCCCTGCACGTCGTCAAGTCGGCCGGGGAGCCCGGGGCCGCCGCCCGCCCCGCCCGCTTCGCCGACATCGACTGGTCGCATCCGGCGCTGGACGTCTTCAACGGGCCCTCCCGGGAGGGATTTCTGGGGGTCCGCACCTTCAAGTACATGCTGCTCAAGCCCGGGGAGGAGAACGGCAAGGGCAAGGACCGGGTCCTCGTCTCCTACGACGACGGTGCCCCCGCTCTGGTGGAGGCCCGCCGCGGCCAGGGACGGGTCATGCTCTACACCTCCACCGTGGACCGCTCCTGGTCCGACTGGGCCATCCGGACGAGCTTCCTCCCCGCCGTCCAGCGCATGGCGGCCTTCCTGGCGGGAGGCCTGGAGACCGACCGGAACCTGCCCTCGGTCGTGAACGCGCCGCGCCGGGTGGCGGTCCCCGAGGCGGAGAAGCTCGTCGCGGTGGTGGGACCGGACGGGAAGGAGAGGCCGGCCTCGACCCTCTCCCGCGAGGCCGACGGCGCCGTCCCCACCGTGGTCCCCGACCGCCCCGGGCTGTGGCAGGTGAAGGTCGAGGAGCGCGGGCAGACCCGCCTCGACCCGCACCTCGCCTTCGCCGTGCTCCCCGACCCGCGCGAGAGCGACACCACCCGGCTCGATCCGCGCGAGCTCACCGCCTACTTCGGCGGGGAGACCCACGCCCGGGTGGCGAGCGCCGACAAGGTGGGCGAGCGGGCGGTCCCGCTCTGGTCGATCCTGCTCGCCCTCGGGCTCGCCGCCTTCGTGGCGGAGGGGTTGCTCCTCGGGTGAGGATGCGGTAGCTGCCGGCGGCGGGCGCTCTCGAGGGCCCTCGGGGAGGACGGCGCGCATGGCCACGCTCGACAGGGAGGTCGCCTCGCTCTTCGCGGTCGGCTTCGACGGGCTCTCGCCCTCGCGGGAGGTGCTGGAGCTCGTCCGGAGGGGCGCCTACGGGGTGATCCTCTTCGGGCGCAACGTGGAGAGCGCCGAGCAGGTGGCGGAGCTCACCGCGGAGCTCAAGCGCGCGGCCGGCCGCCCGCTCCTCGTGGCAGTGGACCAGGAGGGGGGACGGGTGGCGCGCCTGCGGGCGCCGCACGGTTTCACCGAGCTCCCGCCCATGCGAGCCCTCGGCCAGAAGGGCGACCAGGACCTGGCCCAGGCGGTGGGCGCCCTGCTCGGTCGGGAGCTGCGCGCGGTGGGCATCGATCAGGACTACGCCCCGGTGGTCGACGTCGACACGAACCCAGGGAACCCGGTCATCGGCGACCGCAGCTTCTCGTCCGATCCGGCCGAGGTGGCGCGCCTCGGCTCGGCGCTCGCGCGAGGGTTGCAGTCGGTCGGGGTGGCGGCCTGCGCCAAGCATTACCCCGGCCACGGCGACACGAGGGAGGACTCCCACGTCGACCTGCCGCGCCTCGTCCACCCCATGGAGCGGCTCGAGGCGGTGGAGCTCCTGCCGTTCCGAGCGCTCGCCCGCGCGGGAGTGGCCGCCGTCATGACTGCGCACGTCGTCTTCGAGGCCCTCGAGCCGGACCGCCCGGCCACCCTCTCGCCGCGGGCGATGGCGCTCCTGCGCTCGACGCTCGGCTACCAGGGCTGCGTCCTCTCCGACGACCTCGGCATGAAGGCGGTGGCGGCGCACTTCACGCTCGAGGAGGTGGTGACCCTCGCGCTCGGCGCCGGGGTCGACGCGCTCCTCGTCTGCGAGAAGGCCGAGGTGCAGCACCGGGCCATCGACCTCGCCCGGGCCGCTGTGGAGGGCGGGAAGGTCTCCCGCGAGCGGCTCGCCGAGGCGCGCCGCCGGGTCTCGGCCCTGCTCGCCTTCGCCGGGCCGGCGCCCGATCCGCGCCGGGCGCGGGGGGAGCTCAGGACCGCCGGACACCTCGCCCTGGCCGCGCGCCTCCCGGCGTTCGCCCCCGGGCGAGACCCCACGGCGGGCTAGGGAACGGGCCCTCGTACCCTCGGCAGGTAAGGGCACGAGCCCGGTCCCGGCCTCGCGGGACGCCCGCGGCCTGGCGAGCGAGAGGGGCCTGCCCTAAGAGGCCGGCGAGGACGCCGTCCGCGGTCCTCGAAGGGAGCGCCCCATGTCGCCTCTGTCCACCCGCTGCGGTCTCGCCGGCCTCCTCACCGCCCTCGCCGCCTGCGGCCAGAGCGGGGGGGGAGGCGGCGACGGGGGCACCGTGCCCACCTTGAGCAGCGCCCAGGCGAACTACGAGAGCGGGGCGCTCGCCGTGAACGGCGGCCTCCACAACCTGCTGTGGAGCTTCCACCCGGCGGCCGCCCCGGCCCAGGCGGCCGGGGACTTCCTCGTCGACATCACCTCGGGGGGCCTCGCGAAGTCCCCCCTCACGAACGGCGCCCAGCGCGAGAGTGCCGGCTACGCCTCGCTCTCGGCGAGCCTGTCGGTGCCGTCGCTCCCCCTGAACCTCGACAATCCGTCGGGGTCGCCGGCCACCACCTCGACGGTGGGACCCACCGTGCGGCTCCCCAGCATGGTGGTGCAGGGCGGCAGCGTGATCGTGGTCTCCGCCGAGCCCACCTACCAAGAGGTGAGCTACGTCGGCGGCGACATCCAGATCGACGTCCTCGCCACCGACCAGAAGACCGTCGCCTTCGGCACCACCGTCAGCGCGGTGAGCCCGGTCTCGGTGGTGGGCGAGAGCGTGGCCGCGCCCAGCGACGTGACCATCGCGGGCTGGCTCGGCAAGGACGAGCTCCTCGCCAACGCCACCCTCGT
>DATJVF010000392.1:0-17200 GCA_035501995.1 Anaeromyxobacteraceae bacterium | reverse complement strand
GCGGTGGCGTTCGACAGCGAAGTGACCGGCAAGCAGACGAAGGCGAGGGTCCTCGAGCGGCTCGTGCCGTGGATGGAGCGGACATGAATAGCGAGGAACTGCAGCACATCGTCGAGCGCAAGCAGGCCGAGCGCGCCGCGGTGCGCCACCGGGTCTGCGTCTGTGCCGCGGCCGGCTGCCAGTCGCTCGGGGCCGAGGGGGTGCTCGAGGCCATGCGCGGCGCGGTGAAGGCCGACGGCCTCGCCGGCAGCGTGGAGGTGCACGGGACGGGCTGCCTCGGCCTGTGCCACGCCGGCACCATGGTGCAGATCGACTCCGGCGCGCCGGGGGAGGAGAGCCGCATCCTCTACGAGAGGGTGGACGCCGAGAACGCGGCCCTGCTCTTGCGCGGCCACCTCGAGGGCCGGCGCGACGAGGCCCACGCGGTGGCCCCGGACGCCCCCTTCTTCGCCCACCAGCGACGGATCGTGCTCGAGGGCTCGGGACGCCTCGATCCGGAGGACATCGAGCACTGCATCGGGGCCGGCGCCTACCAGGCGCTCCACAAGGCGCTCACCGAGATGACCTCCTCGGACGTGGTGAAGGAGGTCAGCCAGAGCGGGCTGCGCGGGCGGGGCGGCGCCGGCTACCCCACCGGCCTCAAGTGGGGCACGGTCTCGAAGGCGACCTCGAAGAAGAAGTACGTCATCTGCAACGCCGACGAGGGGGACCCCGGGGCCTTCATGGACCGCTCGGTCCTGGAGGGCGACCCGCACCGCGTGCTGGAGGGGATGGCCATCGCCGCCTACGCGGTGGGGGCCGACCAGGGCTTCATCTACGTGCGGGGCGAGTACCCGCTCGCCATCAAGAGGCTCAAGCTCGCCATCAAGCAGGCCGAGCGGGCGCAGCTGCTCGGCAACCGCATCTTCGAAAGCGGCTTCAACTTCCGGGTCGACCTGCGCATCGGGGCCGGCGCCTTCGTCTGCGGCGAGGAGACCGCCCTCCTGCAGTCGGTGGAGGGCCAGCGCGGCCAGCCCCGTCCGCGCCCGCCCTTCCCGGCCCAGTCGGGCCTGTGGGGGGAGCCGACCCTCATCAACAACGTGGAGACCTTCGCCAACATCCCGACCATCGTCCAGAACGGCGGCGCCTGGTTCCAGAAGATCGGGACCCCCAAGTCGACCGGGACCAAGGTCTTCGCGCTGGCCGGCAAGATCAATCACACCGGGCTCATCGAGGTCCCGATGGGCATGACCCTGCGCCAGATCCTCTTCGACATCGGCGGGGGCATCCCGGGCGGCAAGGCCTTCAAGGCGGCCCAGACCGGTGGGCCCTCGGGAGGGTGCATCCCGGCCCAGCACCTCGACCTGCCGGTGGACTACGAGTCCCTGCAGAAGGTCGGGACCATCATGGGCTCGGGCGGCCTCATCGTGATGGACGAGACGAGCTGTATGGTCGACGTGGCCCGCTTCTTCATGGAGTTCTGCATGGAGGAGAGCTGCGGGAAGTGCATCCCCTGCCGGGCCGGCACGGTGCAGATGCACGACCTGTTGCAGAAGGTCGTCGAGGGCCGGGCGGTGGAAGGCGACCTCGACAAGCTGACCGAGCTCGCCGACCTCCTCAAGTCGACGAGCCTGTGCGGGCTCGGGCAGACCGCCCCCAACCCGGTGGTCTCCACCCTGCGCTACTTCCGCGACGAGTACCTCGCCCACATCGTGGAGAAGCGGTGCCCGGCCGGGGTGTGCGCCCTCGGTAAGGACAAGGAGGTGGCGGCATGAGCCCGGTCGACGGAAGGTCGATGGCGCCGAGCGTCACCTTCACCATCGACGGCCAGGCGGTGTCGGCGCGCGGCCACGAGACCATCCTCGAGGCCTGCCGAGACAACGGCGTCGAGCTGCCGACCCTCTGCCACCTCGACGGCCTCGACGACGTGGGGGCCTGCCGGCTGTGCCTGGTGGAGGTGGAGGGGTCGCCCAAGCTCGCCGCCGCCTGCGTGACCGGGGTCACCGAGGGGATGAGCATCCGCACCAGCACCGAGCGGCTCACCCGCTACCGCCGCCAGATCGTGGAGCTGCTCTTCGCCGAGCGCAACCACGTCTGCGCCATCTGCGTCGCCAACGGTCAGTGCGAGCTGCAGAAGCTGGCCTACTCGGTGGGGATGGATCACGTTCGCTACGAGTACCAGTTCCCGCAGTGCGACCTCGACGCCTCCCACCCGCGCTTCGTGCACGACGCCGCCCGCTGCGTCCTGTGCACCCGCTGCGTCCGGGTGTGCGACGAGATCGAGGGGGCGCACACCTGGGACGTCTCCGGGCGCGGCGGGCGCTGCCGGGTCATCACCGACCTCTTCCAGCCGTGGGGCAACTCCGACTCCTGCACCACCTGCGGCAAGTGCGTGCAGGTCTGCCCGACCGGCGCGCTCTACGAGAAGGAGAAGAGCGCCGCCACCCGCAAGAACCCCGCTTTCCTCACCTACATCCGCACCGCCCGGGAGAAGAAACAATGGATCCGGTAGCCAAGAGGCCCAGGGTGGCCACGGTGTGGTTGGGCGGCTGCTCGGGCTGCCACATGAGCTTCCTCGACCTCGACGAGCGGCTCATCGACCTCGCCGAGCAGATCGAGCTCGTCTACTCGCCCATCGTGGACGAGAAGGAGTACCCCTCGGAGGTGGACGTGGTGCTGGTGGAGGGCGCGGTGGCCAACGAGGAGCACCTCAGCTTCATCCGCGAGGTGCGGGAGAAGACCAAGTTCGTCCTCGCCTTCGGCGACTGCGCGGTGACCGGCAACGTGACCGCCATCCGCAACGTCCTCGGGCGGGCCGAGCCGGTCCTGCAGCGGGCCTACATCGAGAACGCCACCCTCACCCCGCAGATCCCCCGCGAGCCGGGCATCGTCCCGGCGCTGCTCGACCGGGTGAGGCCGCTGCACGAGGTGGTGGCGGTGGACCTCTACCTGCCGGGCTGCCCGCCCTCGGCGGACCTCATCTTCTACGCCGTCTCCGAGCTCGTGGCGGGCCGCCGACCCGACCTCAACGAGCGCCTCAGGTACGGGTGATCCCATGAAGCAGATCGTCATCGAGCCCGTCACGCGCATCGAGGGCCACGCCAAGATCACCATCCAGCTCGGGCGCTCGGGCGAGGTGGAGGACGCGCGCTTCCACGTCACCGAGTTCCGGGGCTTCGAGAAGTTCTGCGAGGGCCGCAGCTTCCGGGAGATGCCGGTCATCACCTCGCGCATCTGCGGCATCTGCCCGGTCTCCCACCTCATCGCCTCGGCCAAGGCCTGCGACGCGCTGCTCTCGGTGGACATCCCCGACCCGGCCAAGAAGCTGCGCCGGCTCATGAACCTCGGCCAGCTCCTGCAGTCGCACGCCCTCTCCTTCTTCCACCTCTCCGCCCCCGACCTCGTCCTCGGGATGGAGTCCGATCCCAAGAAGCGCAACCTCTTCGGCCTCCTCGCCGCCGAGCCCGAGATCGCCCGCGACGGCATCCGGCTGCGCAAGGTGGGCCAGGAGGTGATCGAGGTCCTGGGCGGCAAGCGCATCCACCCGCCCTGGGCCACCGCGGGCGGGGTGGCCACCCCGCTCTCCGAGGCCGGCCGGGCCAAGATCCGGGCCTCCCTGCCCGAGGCGCTCTTCTTGGTCGGCCGCACCCTCGGGTGGTTCAAGCGGGCCCTCGAGCAGCACAAGGACGAGGAGCGGGTCTACGGGAACTTCCCCACCCTCTTCATGGCCATGGTGGGCGAAGGCGGCGCGCTCGAGCACTACGACGGCAAGCTGCGCTTCGTCTCGGCGGCCGGCGACATCGTGGCCGACGGGATCGACCCGGCGAGCTACCAGGAGCACATCGGCGAGGCGGTCGAGTCCTACAGCTACCTCAAGTTCCCCTACTACAAGCCGCACGGCTACCCGGCCGGCGCCTACCGGGTGGGCCCGCTCGCCCGCCTCAACTGCTGCACCCACGCCGGCACGCCGCGAGCCGACGACGAGCTCGCCGAGTTCAGGCAGCTCGCGCGCGGGGCGGTGCTCTCCTCGTTCCACTACCACACCGCTCGGCTCATCGAGATGCTCTACGCGGTGGAGAAGATCGGCGAGCTCCTCGAGGACCCCGAGATCCTCTCCGACGACGTGCAGGCCTCGGCGCGCCGCAACCGCTTCGAGGGGGTGGGCGCCCTCGAAGCGCCCCGCGGGACGCTCTTTCACCACTACAAGGTGAAGCCGGGCGGGATCATGACCTGGGCGAACCTCCTCATCGCCACCGGCCAGAACAACCTCGCCATGAACAAGGCGGTGGCCCAGATCGCCCGCCGCTACGTGGACGGCAAGAAGATCGAGGAGGGCATGCTGAACCGCGTGGAGGCCGGGATCCGGGCCTTCGACCCCTGCCTCTCCTGCTCCACCCACGCCGCCGGGCAGATGCCGCTCGTCCTCGAGCTCCGCGGCCCGGAGGGCGAGCTCTTCGACCGGGTGGAGCGCGGTTAGGGTAGGGCCGTGGGGCCTCATGGCGGCGAAGGCGCGAGCGGGCGCCCGGCGCTCGTCGTGGCCCTCGGAAGCCCTCTGCGAGGGGACGACGGCGCCGCCAGCGCGGCCTTGGCGGGCCTAGAGCTCGAGGGCCTCACCGTGAAGGTGGTGCAGGCGCTCCTCCCCGAGCTCGCCCTCGAGGTGGCCGAGGCCCGGGTGGTGGTCTTCGTCGACGCGCGCGCCGGGGCGCCGGCCGGCGAGGTGCGGAGCGAAGGGCTCGAACCGGCGGCCTTCGCGAGCGGGCTCCTCCACGCCCTCTCGCCGGCGGCGGTCCTCGCGCTCGGGAAGGCCCTCTACGGGCGAGCTCCGGAGGCCTTCCTCGTCACCGTGAACGGATCCGAGTTCGGGTTCGGCGAGCGCCTGTCGCCGGCGGTGGAGAAGGCCCTGCCGGACCTGCGCCGGCGCGTCTCGGACCTCGTCCGCAAGGCGGGCGCCCCGTAGGCCCTCCCCCGGCGGCGCGGGCGGCCGCTGGCCCACCCGAGGGAATGGGCCGCGGGCCCTCCCGACGGGGGCAACCTTGCGCGGGTGCTTGTGAGCCGGACCGAAAAGGGGGCACGATTCTTCGAGGGAGGCACACCCGGAGGAGAACCCAACAGCATGGCTACGAGGGCCGAGTTGTTCCGCTACGCGCTGGAGCGGGCGGGTCCGAAGAAGCCGAAGGCGGTGACGCGTCCGCGCGGGCGGGCGGACGGTGCGCAGGAGGGGACGAAGCACAACCGCTCGGAGAGAGCCGGCAAGCACGCCATCTACGCCCTCGAGGCGACGAGCGGGGGCCGGCCCTCGCGCAAGTCCTCGCGCAAGGGGGCGAACCGGCAGAAGAACGACGTCCAGTTCCGCTTGAAGAGGAACACCGCCGAGGTCCGCAGCGAGTCGCGGCCCGGCCTCTGGTGAGCGGGGCGAGAGCGGGTTAGAGATGGGCGCCCGGCCAGGGAGCCGGGCGCCCCATGAGTGAGAACCTCGCCATACGCTGCCGCGGCCTCGTGAAGCGCTACGAGGAGGTGGTGGCTGTCGACGGCCTCGACCTGGAGGTCCTGCGCGGCGAGTGCTTCGGGCTCCTCGGGCCGAACGGCGCCGGCAAGACCAGCACCCTCGAGGTCCTGGAGGGGCTCATCGCGCCCACCGCCGGCGAGGTCGAGGTCCTCGGCCGCAGCTGGGGCCGGCACGAGCGGGAGCTGCGCGAGAGGCTCGGCATCACGCTCCAGGAGACGCGGCTCCCCGAGAAGCTCACCGTGCTCGAGATCGTGGAGCTCTTCCGCTCCTTCTACGAGCGCGGCCGGGCCGTCGAGGAGATCATCGCGCTCGTGGCCCTCGAGGAGAAGCGGAGGGTCTGGTACGAGAAGCTCTCGGGCGGCCAGAAGCAGCGCCTGGCGGTGGCCTGCGCCCTGGTCGGCGACCCGCAGCTGCTCTTCCTCGACGAGCCGACCACCGGGCTCGACCCCCAGTCGCGCCGGCAGCTGTGGGACGTCGTGCTGGGCCTCAAGGCCGAGGGCCGGACGGTGCTCCTCACCACGCACTACATGGACGAGGCGGAGCGGCTGTGCGACCGGGTGGCCATCGTCGACCGCGGGAGGGTCATCGCGCTCGGCACCCCCCGCGAGCTCATCGCCCGCGTGGCCGGGCACGCGGTGGTGGAGTTCGCCGTCGACGGGGCGCTCCTCGACGAGGCCGCTCTCGGGGCGCTCCCCGGCGCCCGCGGGCTCAGGCGCACCCCGGGCGGCTTCGCCCTCACGGTGGACCGGGTCCACGTGGCGGTGCCGGCCCTGCTCGCCCACCTGGAGGCGTCGCGGGCGCCGCTCGAGCGGCTCTCCACCCACTCGGCCACCCTAGAGGACGTGTTCGTGACCCTCACCGGCCGCAGGCTCCGGGAGTGAAGGCGTGAGCCTCGTCGAGCTCACCTTGACGCGCCTCAGGCTCTTCTTCCGCGAGCCCTCGGCGGTGTTCTGGACCTTCATCTTCCCGATCCTCCTCACCATCGCGCTGGGGGTGGCCTTCCGCAACCGGCCGCCCGAGCCGGTCGCCGCCGCGGTGGAGGAGGGCCAGGGCTCGGCCGCGCTCGCCCTCGCCCTCGCGGAGGATCCGCGCATCGAGGCCAGGGTCCTCGGCCCCAGGGAGGCGCGGGCGGCGCTGCGGGCGGGGCGGGTGGCCCTCGTCGTCTCGGCTGGGCCCCCGCTCCGCTACGCCTTCGATCCGACCCGGCCGGAGAGCCGGCTGGCACGGGCGCTCGTGGACGACGCCGTCCAGCGGGCGGCCGGGCGGGTGGACCCGGTGAGCGCGGTGGAGGCAAAGGTGGTGGAGCCCGGCGCGCGTTACATCGACTTCCTCGTCCCCGGGCTCCTCGGCCTCAACATCATGTCGAGCGGGATGTGGGGGGTCGCCTTCGTCATCGTGGAGACCCGCCAGAAGAAGCTCCTGAAGAGGCTCCTCGCCACCCCCATGCGGCGGGGGGAGTTCCTGCTCTCCTTCGTCTTCCTGCGCATGCTGTTCCTCGTGCTCGAGCTGCCGGTCCTGCTCGGCTTCGCCCGCCTCGCCTTCGGGGTGAGCGTGCAGGGATCGCTCGCCCTGCTGGTCCTCGTCGCGTTCCTCGGGGCGCTGGCCTTCGCGGGAATCGGCCTGCTCGTGGCGGCGCGGGCGACCAACACCCAGACCGCGAGCGGCCTCATCAACCTCGTCATGATGCCCATGTTCCTGCTCTCGGGCGTCTTCTTCTCGGCGACCCACTTCCCGGCGGTGATGCAACCCGCCATCCGGGCCCTGCCCCTCACCGCCCTCATCGACGCCCTGCGCGCGGTCATGAACGAGGGGGCCGGCGCGGCCGCGGTGGCGAGGCCGGCCCTCCTCCTCGCCGTGGTCTCCCTGGCGAGCTTCGCCCTCGCCCTGCGCGCCTTCCGCTGGAGCTGACCTCCTCCGGCTCGAGGCCGGGGGCCCGCCCGCCTCCGCGCCCTCGCGAGGACGGAGGCGCGCGGGCGCCCTTCTGCGAGCTTGGCCCTCGTCGCGAGTGGACCCCGGCACCCCTCCGGCCGCCCCGTGCCTTGCGAAGAGGGTGCGGCTCGTCGACGGGTCGCTCGGCCCGGCCTGCCACGCGCTCGCCTCGGGCTCGAAGGTCGGCCGGCGGCGCCGCATTGAACCGCCAACATCGTCGGCCCGCCGCCGGTCGCGGCCCGCACCCAGGCCAGGTCGTTTGGCGAACTATGGTATCTTGTTCACCTCAGGGAGAATCCGCTCCGCGACGAGGGCCCCAATGTCTGTTGCCGTTGAGTCGCAGCTCTCGCCGGGCGCTAGTTTCCCTTGGGTGGAGGCCGTCGACCGGATCGCGGGTCGGATTCGTTACCGAACCTTCCGAGCGGTCAGGCTGTATGGGACCATACTCGGCATCCCGAATGCCCTACTCTTTCTCCTCGTCGAGAGCCAACTCGGCAAGCTGAGTCCCATCACGGTTTCCTCCGTCACCACGGAGGTAGCGTTCGTCGCGACGTCGTGGATCTTCACCGAGCGGACCCACAGGCTGGGTGCGGCGTTCTTGATCCTGGTGGGCACTGCAATCGCTTGCCAGGTCGTCTTCATCGTGGGCCTGACCCCGGGGGTGAGCCTGCTCTTCGGATGGTCTTGCGTGGCCTGCGCGGCGTTCTACGGCAAGCGCGCCGCGCTGGCGGCCTTCTTCGGGCTGGCTGCGTTGCTCATGGTGTACCTCGCGTGGAGGCACCTCGCGGGAGGCGTGCTCGGCGCCATGGGCGAGATCGCACCGCCCACCATTCCGGTGCTCGTCCGCTATGCGACGGGATTCCTCGCCATGCTGGGCCTGCTGCTGACGACGGTGTTGGCCATCGTGGGCGGGCTCGCGGAGTCGACCCGTGAGTTGACCGGGGCGCTGGAGCGGGAGCGGTTGGCTCACCAGGCGCGGCAGGCGGAGCAGGAGCACTACGCCACGATCTTCAATGCTTCGCACGATGCCCTCTTCGTCCATGACGTGCGGGGCCGCATCACCGCCTTCAACGAGACGGCCGCCGAGCTGTACGGAATCGGACAGGGCCACCGGGCCGAGTTGGAGCTGGTGCGGGACCTCTTGGGTCCCGGGAATCCGGTCGAGGGCCTCTCGTCGATCTGGGAGCGGGTGGCCCAGGGAGACAGGGTGCGCCTGGAATGGAACGCTCGTCGTCTCCGGGACGGTAGCTGCTTCCCGGCGGAGGTCTGGTTGCAGCGCGTCCGGTTGGGCGAGGAGCCTTCCATCCTGGCCAGCGTGCGGGACATCACCGAGCGCAGGCAAGCGGAGGAAGCGCTGCGCACGAGCGGAGCGCGCCTGCGCGGTATCCTCGACAACCTGCAGGATGCCTACATGCAGGTGGACCTCTCGGGCCGCTACACCGTGGTCAGCCCCTCGGCGGTCACGATGTATGGCTACGGCTCCGTCGAGGAAATGGTCGGGCTCCCGGCCGAGGGATTCTACGCAGACCCCCGCGACAGGGAATCGGTCCTCGATGACCTACGCAGGTCTGGCCGGGTGCACGACTGGGTCGGGCGGGGCAAGCGGAAGGATGGCACGACGTTCTGGGTTTCCATGAACGCCCAAGTCTACCGCGACGCCAACGGCCAGATCGCCGGCACGGAGGGGGTGATACGGGACATCAGCGAACGCAAGAAGGCGGAGGAGGAGCTCCGTCAGATGCAGGCGAATCTCGCCCAGTCCGACCGCCTGGTCAACATGGGACTACTGGCAGCCGGAGTGGCTCACGAGATCAACAACCCCCTCTCGTACGTCCTCTACAACCTGGAGAGCCTGAGCGACGATCTCCCGCGGTATGGAAGGGACCTTGCGGCGGTTCGGCAGGCACTCGCGGGCCTGCACAGCGAAGGGGCGACCAAGAGCTCGTCCACCATCGACCTCGGGGTGCTCGACGTCACCGTGTGGACCGATGTCGCGGATCGCCTGAAGGAGGCCCTGAGCGGCCTCCACAAGATCAAGGCCATTGTACACACCCTCGGGACCTTCTCGCGGGTTGAAAAGGAGCAGGCCACCCTGGTGGACTTGCGATACCCCATCGAGTCGGCCCTCAGGGTCGCCTTCAACGAGATCAAATATCGAGCCAGGGTGGAGAAGGAATTCAGTGCCACCGCGCCGGTCCTCGCCAGTGACGGGCGGCTCTCCCAGGTCTTCCTGAACCTACTCGTCAACGCGGCCCACGCGATACCCGAGGGCGACGTGGAGAGCAACAGGATCCTCATTCGCACCTGGCAGGAGGACGCCACCGTCTTGGTCGAGGTGCAGGACACCGGTTGCGGTATAGCGGCCGAAGACCTCGAGCGGATCTTCGAGCCCTTCTTCACCACCAAACCGGTGGGGGTCGGTTCGGGTCTGGGCCTGAGCATCGTGCGAAGCATCGTCGAGGGGTATGGCGGCACGATCACGGCCACGAGCTCGGCCGGGAAAGGAAGTCGGTTCGTCGTCCGGCTTCCGGCGGCCACCCGTGAGCCATCTCGCGAAGAAGACGGCGCCGCGGCCTCAACGGAGGCCGCCCCGGTCACCCGGGGTAGGATCCTCGTCATCGACGACGAGCCCGGCATACGACGCGCGCTCAAACGCATGCTCGGAGGGCACGAGGTGATCGAGGCGAATTCGGGCGACGAAGCGTGTGAGCTGTTGGTCAGGGATCAGCGGTTTGATGTCATCCTCTGCGACATGATGATGCCCAAGATGTCGGGGATGGACGTGCACCGCTGGCTCATGGAGCGCTTCCCTCGTTTGGCCAGGCGGCTGGTCTTCGTGACCGGGGGGGCCTTCACGCCCAATGCCAGGGAGTACCTGGAGAAGGTGGAAAACCTTCGCATCGAAAAGCCATTTGACGCCGTGAATGTCCGCAAGATCATCACCCAGTGGGTGCGGGCGGCCAGGACCGGCGAGTAGCAGGCTCGGTCGCTGACGGCAGTGACCCGGACCGAGAAGGGCGCACGATTCCTCGGGGAAGGCTCACCCGGAGGATAACCCGAGCGCACGCCTCGAGGCCCGCCTCGCCCGAACAGCGCCGGCAAGACGCACCCGAGGTCTTGGAGGGGCCTCGGCGCGCGGGGGCCGGGCGGGGGGTCCGTCACCTCGACCCAGACACCCCGTGCACCGCCCGCTCGAGGGCCGCCCGGGCGAGCAGGCGCGTCGAGTCGAGGGTCGGCAAGGAGGCGTTCGCGTCGCCGAGGACGAGCGGGATCTCGGTGCAGGCGAGGACGACGCCGTCGCAGCCTCGCGCCCTCATCTCCGCCACCACCTGCGCCAGGTAGGCGACCGACCGGGGCTCGCGGGCGCCGCGCACCAGCTCCTCCATGATGATGCGGTGGACCTCCGCGCACTCGGAGGGCACCGGCAGGACGCAGGCGAGGCCGCGCGCCCCGAGCTTCTCCGGGTAGACCGGGCTCTCGACGAGCCAGCGCGTGCCGAGCAGCCCGAGGCGGGAGAGCCCTCGCCGTCCGGCCTCGCCCGCCACCACCTCGGCGATGTGGAGGAAGGGGCGCGGGGATCGCGGCTCGAAGTGAGCCCACGCCTGGTGGAGCGTGTTGTCGGGGCAGACGAGGAACCCGGCGCCCACCCGGGCGAGCTTGTCCGCCGAGGCGAGCACGAGCTCGCCGACCCCCTGCCAGTCGCCGCGCTCGAGGAGGGCCGTGTAGGCGGCGAGCGAGGGCGTGTGCAGCGAGACCTCCGGGTGCGCGTGCCCGCCGAGGAGCGCCGGGCCCTCGAGGCAGATCGTCCTGTAGCAGAGGGCCGCCCCCTCGGCGGAACAGCCGACGATCCCGATGTGCTCGGTCATGGGCTCCTGGCGGCGGCCTCTAAGGGGGCATCCTCAGCCCGAGGCGGGCCGCGTCCTCCTCGGTGTTGACGTTCGCGAAGCACAGGCCCTCCGGGTCTACCTCCCGCCACTCCTCCTCGGCGACGAAGCGGGCCTGGACCGCGGTGGCGAGGGCCCACAGGGAGGGCTCGCCTGCGCCGAGCATCCTCTCGAACACGGGGAGGCAGCCGCGCGACCAGAAGGCGTGGAGTGGCTCGAGGCGCCCCTTCCACATCACCGCCACCGCCAGAGTGCCAGACCTCCGAGCCGCGAGCCAAGCGATGGGGTCTCGCGCGAGGAAGGGCATGTCGCACCCGGCGGCGAACACCCACTCGGTTCGGGCGGCCGAGAGCGCCGCGTGCAGGCCGCCCGGGGCGCCCCGTCCGGCGAGCGCGTCGGGGACCACCCGCGCGCCGAAGCCGTCGTAGGGGTCCGGGTCGTTGGCGACCACCAGCCGGTCGGCGAAGAGGGCCTCGAACAGGCGCAGGGAGCGCGCCGCGATCGGTTCGCCGCGCTCGAGGAGGAGCCCCTTCGCCCGTCCGCCCAGGCGGCTCGCGCGCCCTCCGGCGAGGAGCGCGCCGGTCGCGTCGGGGATGAGCGGGGGAGGGGGTCTTTCCTCTCGCATGCGGTGGGCCGTGGGCGAAGGCGGGCGAAATCGCCCCGGGCACGGAAGCGGAGAGGGTCGCGCGGACGCCCTCCCCCCCGAGTCGGCTCGCCCGGGACTATAACCCGGCCCGGGCGCCTCCGCGGGTGGAGGCCGGGTGAGCTCCTCCCCGATGGGCGAGGGCGCGGACGGGGGGCGCTCGGCGCGGGCTCTTCGTGGCGCTCTCGGGCCCTCGCGGATAGGCTTCGGGCCATGACCCCTGCCGAGCGCCTCCGCGCGCTGGAGGAGAAGGTCCTCGAGCGACCGGACGACGCGTTTCCTCGCTACGGCCTCGCCATGTGCTATCGCTCGCTCGGCCGGGCCGAGGAGGCGGTGAGCGCCTTCGAGGAGCTCCGCCGCCGCCACCCCGACTACGTGCCGACCTACCTCATGCTGGGGCAGGTGCTCTCCTCTCTCGGCCGCGTGGACGAGGCCGTGCGCGCCTTCGAGGCCGGGGTGGCCTTGGCGGCCAAGAAGCTCGACCGGCACGCGGAGGGCGAGCTCGCACGCGCGCTCGAGGAGCTGCGCTCGGAGGCGGCGGGGTCGCGGGGGCCCTGAAGGTGGAGCGGTGCCCTTTCGGGTGGATCGCCGCGGGCGGGGGTCCGGTGCGGCGCTCGCGCCTAACCCCCGAGGTCCTCGGCCTCGTCCTCGGCCGGGCAGCTGAGGTGGACCGCGCCCTTGCCGTAGGCGAGGATCGTGATCTCGGCCGGGCGGTCCGAGCCGACCGGCCTCGCCGGACCGTAGCCGGACACGGCCAGGCCGAAGCGGCAGGCGCGCTCGCTCTCTCGGTGGACGAGCAGCGTGAGCTTCTCGGCCCGATCGATGAGGATGTCGCGCGGCTCGGGTCCGCGGGCGGTGATGACGACCTCCACCTTCTTGGGCGCCGAGGCGAGGAGCAGGTCCTCGGTGTAGATGGTGTCGTCGTGGCCGATGGGGATCCCCGGGCCGGCGAGGGCCGGCCCTGCTCCGAGGAGGGTGGCGAGGAGGACGACGGCGCGGCGGATGGACATGGCGGTGCTCCCTTCCCCTCTGGCGGGGACGCTCTCGAATGACCTCTTCCTGCTGGTGAAACGACGGGGCCGGCGGATGGTTCCGCGGCGCGCGGGCCTTGAAGGGGGACCGTGGCGAGGGGCCTTCTGGCCGTGCCCGCTACAGGAAGCGGCCGCGTTGCGCGGCCTCGCCCACGAAGGGGTTCGAGCGCCGCTCGTCGCCGATGAGCGCGCTCGGGCCGTGCCCGGGGTAGAAGCGCACGTCGTCGCCGAGCGTGAAGAGCTTCTCGCGGATGGAGCGCGAGAGCGCCGCGAAGTCGCCGCCCGGCAGGTCGGTGCGCCCCACCGACCCGGCGAAGAGGGTGTCTCCGGCGATGAGGACCCGCGCGCCCTCGAAGAACAGGCAGCAGCTGCCCCTCGAGTGGCCGGGGGTGTGGAGCACGCGGCCCAGCTCTTCCCCGAGGGCCACCACCTCGCCCTCCTCGTGGAAGGCCTCCACCGACGGAGGATCGAGGCGCTCGAAGCCGAACATCTCGCCCTGCTCCGGGAGCGCCTTCAGCCAGTCGAGGTCGGCGCGGTGGATCTGGCAGGGGGCCTCGAGGCGCGCCTTCGCCTCGGCGCAGCCCGCCACGTGGTCGACGTGGCCGTGGGTGAGGAAGATCCGGGAGACCCTGAAGCCGCCCGGCTCCCGCAGGGCGACCACGCGCTCGAGCTCGCCGCCCGGGTCGACGAGCAACGCATCCCCGCTCGCGCTGTCGCCGACGAGGTAGGTGTTCTCGGCGAAGGGACCGACCACCGTGTGTCGGACGACGAGCAGGGCCTCACCTCGGGGAGGAGGGCTTCTTCGAGCGACGGCGGCCCCCGGGGAGCCGCGGCGTCAGTACGAGAACGACTGTCCGCAGCCGCAGGTGTTGCGGGCGTTGGGGTTGTTGAACTTGAAGCCGGCGCCCTGCAGCCCGACCACGTAGTCGATCGAGACCCCTTGCAGGTACATCGAGCTCATCGGGTCGACGAAGAGCCGGATGCCGTCCTGCTCGTAGATCGCGTCGCCCTCGCGCCCGGCGTTCTCGAAGTCCATCGAGTACTGGAAGCCCGAGCAGCCGCCGCCGACCACGCCGACGCGGATGCCGTACCCGGTCAGGTTCTCCCGGGTCATGGCCTCCTTCACCATTTCGACCGCCTTGGCGGTGAGGGCGAGTGGGTTAGCGACCGGCTCGGCGGGGTTGAGGCCAGCGGGGGTGGCTACGGCCGTCGTCTGCATGCGATCTCCATCGAAGCTCGTTTGTGGGTGGACCATAACAGCGCGAAAGGCGGGCTTCAACGCGCTCGCCTCGCGGGCCCTCCCATGGGCCGAATCGACTCGGATTTCAACTGATTCGACCGAAGAGGCGACGGCCCCCGTCGAGCGGGAGCACGACGCCCGTCACGAACGAGGCCTGGGCGAGGTAGCGGACCGCGACCGCGACATCCTCAGGGCTACCCACCCTCTTCAAGGGAATGCGCTCCGTCAGGGCGCGGCGGGCCGCCGCCGGGTAGGAGCGCGGCCACAGGACCGTGCCCGGCGCGACCGCGTTCACCCTCACCCGGGGGGCGAGCTCGAGCGCCAGGCACTCGGTCAGCCGCACGAGGGCGGCCTTGGAGGCGGCGTAGGCGGCGTAGCCGGACCAGGGCACGAGCCCGCCGCCGATGTCGGCGACGTTCACGATCGAGCCGCGCGTGCGGGCGAGGGCGGGCGCGAGGGCGCGCGCGAGGAGCAGCGGGGCGCGGGCGTTCAGGTCCATGAGCGCGTCGAAGGCGGCGGCATCGGTGTCCGCGAGGGGCCGCGCGAAGATCGCGGCCGCCGAGGAGACGAGGAGGTCGAGCCGGTCGAAGCGGGCGAGAAAGGCGTCGGCGAGCGCCTCCGGGCCGCCCTCCTCGCCGAGGTCGGCCTTGAGCGCCGTGAAGCCCTTCGGGGGGGGATGGCGGTGATAGTGGGCGGCGACCCGATAGCCGTGCCGCGCCAGGTCGCGCGCGATGGCGAGCCCGATCCTCACCCCCGCCCCGGTCACCAGGGCGACCCTCCCGGGCCCTCGGGGCCTCAAGCGCGCGGCCGCGGGTCCCACGGGATCTCCTGGGTTCCGGCGCGGAGGTTGGCGAGTCGCGCCGCCACGAAGAGGAAGTCCGAGAGCCGGTTCAGGAAGGCGAGGGTGAGCGGGTCCTGGGGGGCCTCGCGGTGAAGGGCCACCACCCGCCGCTCGGCGCGCCGGCAGACGGCCCGGGCGAAGTGCAGCTGCGCGGCGAGGGGGGCGCCGCCGGGGAGGATGAACTGGCGCAGGGACGGGAGCTCGGCCTCGAAGCGGTCGATGGCCTCTTCGAGCTCCCGCGCGAAGGCCGGGGTGAGGGGCGGCACCGCCGAGCGGGCCTTGGCCCCCTCGGGCGTGGAGAGCTCGGCGCCGAGGGTGAAGAGCCGCTCCTGGAGGGTGCGGAGCAGGGGGTCGAGCTCGGGGCCGGGCGAAAGGGCGCGGGCCACCCCCAGGGCGGCGTTCAGCTCGTCCACCGCCCCGTAGGCCTCGACCCGCCGGTGGTCCTTGGGGACGCGCGGCCCCCCGAATAGCCCCGTCTCGCCGGCGTCGCCGGTCCTGGTGTAGATTTTCATCGCCAGCCGAGGTAACACCGCTTCTCCTCCTCTCGCAAGGCTCGCATGGCACCCTTCACCGACAGGGAACTCGCCGCGCTCGGCCGCGAGGCGGCGCGGGCCGCCTGGGAGGGCGGGATGACCGTGCTCAGGCCGGACGGGGCGGTGGTCGAGATCCCCCTCGTGGCCGAGCCGGCGGTCTTCGCGCGCTCGGCGCTCGAGGCCCTCGCCCGCGAGGCCCGGGCCATCCTCTCCGCCGCGGTGAAGCTGGCGCGGGCCCTCCTCGTGCACGGCGACGCTCGCGACCGCGAGGCGCTCCTCGGGCCTTTCGAGGGGCTCGAGGCCGAGGCGATGGCCAGGCTCTTCGAGACGGCGCCCTGCCCGGCCGTGGTGGCGCGGGTGGACTTCCTCGGCCCCCCCGCCCGGCCCGCGCGGGCGCTCGAGCTCAACGCCACCATCCCGGCCATGCCGGCCTACGCCGACCTCGCCGCCCACGCCTGGGTGCGGGCGGCGGCCCGGGCGCGGGGCCTGCCCCCGCGGCGGGCCGAGGACCTCGTCGCAGCGTGCGGCTCCAACATGGAGAACCTGCGCGAGGCCCTCTGCGCCTACTACCGGTCGCGCGGCGGCACCCGCGCCCGGCCGTCGATCGCCATCGTGGCCCGGCCCGGGGACGCCCAGACCGGAGAGCTGAGGCGCCTCGTCGAGCACTTCCGGCAGATGGGCCACCCCTCGGACCTGCTCGTCCCGGCCGGGTGCGTGCCCGAGGACTGGGACGTGCTCTACCGGCACGTCTGGGCCCACCGCACTCCGCCCGACAGCCCCTTCGCGCGGGCCCTGCGGGCGCCCGACCGCTACGTCCTCGCGAACCCGGTGAACGGGCTCCTCGAGGCGAAGGGCCTGTTCGCCCGCCTCTCCGAGTGCGCCGCCGACCCGGCCCTGGCCGACGAGGCCGGCCTCGACGCGGAGGAGCGCGCGGCGGCGGGCCGGCTCCCCTTCACCCGACGCCTCGACGAGGCGCTCGCGCCGAGGCTCCTCGCCGAGCCCGGGCAATGGGTCATCAAGCGGAGCTGGGACTACGGCGGGAAGAGCGTGCACCTCGGCGGCGAGCTCACCGGCGAGGCCTGGGCGCGGGCGGTGGAGGCCGCCCTCCACGACCGGCGCGGCGGCGGCTTCGTGGCCCAGGAGCGGGTGGTGGCCTCCCACGAGCCCGCCACCCGCATCGCCCCGGACGGCGTCGGGCAGGGCGCGCTCTACCGGGACGTCTCGACCTACGCCGGGCTCGGGCCGCTCGTGCCGACCGGGAGCGTGGTGCGGGCGGCGGCCTCGCCCATCGTGAACATCCTCGGCGGCGGCGGCCTCGCCCCGGTCGTACCGGAAGACGTCCTCCTCGCGCTCGGCTAGGCGGCCAGGGTCGGCCCTTCTCAGGGTGGCGTGGCCACGGCCCGAAGAGCCCTTTCGCGACCTTGGCGGGGGGCCAGCCGCGGCGAGGCGCCTTGGGGGGTGAAGGTAGAGAACGCTCCGCCCTGGGCGCGCGGGCGGTCCTCGAGCCTCCTAGGCTGCCGCCCGGGCGCCCGAACTGATACATTCCCCCCGATTGGCGGCTCCGCGCGTCCTCATCGTCGAAGACTCCCCCACGCAGGCCGAGTGGCTGAAGCA
>DATJVF010000391.1:0-6395 GCA_035501995.1 Anaeromyxobacteraceae bacterium | reverse complement strand
ACGCCGCGGTCCTCGAGAGGGGACCTTCCTACCGGCCCCGCTCGCGCCACCTCGAGGAGGGCCGCCCCCGCTTCACGAACCGCCTCATCCTCGAGACGAGCCCCTACCTCCTGCAGCACGCGCACAACCCGGTCGCCTGGTGGCCCTGGTCCGACGAGGCGTTCGCCGAGGCGCGGCGCAGCCGGCGGCCGGTGTTCCTCTCCGTCGGCTACTCGACCTGCCACTGGTGCCACGTCATGGAGGAGGAGTCGTTCGAGGACCTGGAGATCGCCCGCTACCTGAACGAGCACTACGTGGCGATCAAGGTCGACCGCGAGGAGCGGCCCGACGTGGATGCGGTCTACATGGCGGCGGTGCAGGCGCTCACCGGCGCGGGCGGCTGGCCCATGAGCGTGTTCCTGGACGCCGAGCGGCGCCCCTTCTTCGGCGGGACCTACTTCCCGGCCCGCGACGGCGACCGCGGAGCCTCGCGGGGCTTCCTCTCGCTGTTGCGCGACATCGCGGCGGTGTGGGAGCGCGAGCCACCGCGCGTCGAGCAGGCCTCGCAGGCCATGGTCGGCGCGCTCAAGGTGGCGCTGGCGAGCGAGGGGGGAGAGGCGGAGGGCGACCTCCCCGGCAGCGAGCCCATCCTGGCGGCGGTGCGCTTCTTCGAGGGCGTCTTCGACGAGGTGCACGGAGGGGTGAACCGCGCCCCCAAGTTCCCCTCCAACCTGCCCTTGCGGCTCCTCCTCCGCCATCACCGGCGGACGAAAGACCCCACCTCGCTCGAGATGGCGATCTTCACCCTGGAGCGCATGGCGGCCGGGGGCCTCATGGACCAGATCGGGGGCGGTTTCCACCGCTACTCGACCGACGGCGCCTGGCTCGTCCCGCACTTCGAGAAGATGCTCTACGACAATGCGCTCCTCGCCGTCGCCTATCTCGAGGCCTACCAGGTGACGGGGCGCGAGGACCTCGCCCGGGTGGCCCGGCAGACCCTCGACTACGTGCTGCGCGAGATGACCTCGCCCGAGGGGGCCTTCTACTCCGCCACCGACGCCGACTCCGAGGGCGAGGAGGGGCGCTTCTTCCTGTGGGACGAGGGCGAGGTGAAGGACCTCCTCGGCGCCGAGGCCGAGCGCTTCTCCGCCTACTACGGGGTGACGAGCGAGGGGAACTTCGAGGGCCGGAACATCCTGTGGGTGCGCTCGCCCGACGAGGCGACCTGGCGGTCCCTCGAGCAGGCCCGCTCGACGCTCTACCAGGCGCGCGCGAGCAGGCCCTGGCCCCTGCGCGACGAGAAGGTCCTCGCCGCCTGGAACGGGCTCATGATCTCGGCCCTCGCCTCCGGCGGCGCGGTGCTCGCCGAGTCGCGCTACCTCGAGGCGGCCGCGCGGGCGGCCCGCTTCGTCCTCGACCGCATGCGCCCCGCCGGACGGCTCGCCCGGACCCACGTGCAGGGGCGGCCCGGCCCACCCGGCTACCTGCAGGACCACGCCTTCCTCGCCCAGGGGCTCCTGGACCTCCACGAGGCCACCTTCGAGCCCCGCTGGCTCGAGGAGGCCCTCGGGATGGCGAGCGAGACCGAGCGCCACTTCGCCGACCCCCGCGGCGGCTGGTGGGTGGCGGGCGAGGACCAGGAAGGCCTCATCGCCCGCGAGAAGCCGACCCACGACGGCGCCGAGCCCTCGGGGGCCTCGGTCGCACTCCTGAACGCGCTGCGCCTCGAGGCCTTCACCGGGGACGCCCGCTTCCGCAAGGTGGCCGAGCGCGCGCTCCGCTTCTACGCCCCCAGCCTGCGCGAGCAGCCGGTGGCGCTCACCGAGATGCTCCTCGCCCTCGACGCCTACACCGACAGCCCGCGCGAGGTGGTCCTGGTCTGGCGCCCGGGCGACCGCCCGGAGGCCCTGCACGAGGTGGTGCGCCGCACCTTCTTCCCCAACCGGGCCCTCACCGGCGCCGCCGAGGGCGAGGCCCTCGAGCGCCTCGCCCGCCTCGCGCCGGTGGCGCGCGGGCGGGTGGCGGTGGGCGGCCAGCCGACCGCCTACGTCTGCGAGAACGGCGCCTGCCGCCTCCCGGCCATCAGCCCCGACAAGCTCGCCGAGCAGCTCGGGCCGGTCCGCCCCTACCCTTGAGGCCGACGGACGCTCTAGCGCCGCTCCGGGCCGAGCGCCGCGCGCAGCGCCGCGGGCCGGTTGGTGATGAGGGCCGCCACCCCCAGGCCCCTCAGTCGCAGGGCCTCCTCCGGCCGGTCCACCGTCCAGACGTTCACGTCGAGTCCCATCCGCCGCCACCGCTCCGCGCGCGCCGGGGTGACGAGCGCGCTCTCGGGGTGGATCGCCCGCGGCCTGAGGAACCTCGTCCCGAGGAGCTCGCGCAGGCGCCAGCGCCCCTCGGCGGCGACGAGCCAGCCGGTCCGGCACCAGGGCGCTCGCACCCGGACCGCCGCCAGGAGCACGGGATCGAAGGAGGAGACGAGGCAGCGCTCCTCGTCCCCGCGGCGGCGCAGGAGGTCGGCGAGCGCGCTCGCGAGGCCGAGGTCGGGGAGGCGGCCGGACTTCATCTCGACGTTGACCACCGCCCCCGGGAAGGCCTCGAGCACCTCCTCGAGGAGCGGGATGCGCTCCCCCCGGTAGCGCTCGCCCTGGCGGGCGCCCACGTCGAGCTCGCGCAGCGCCCGCAGGCTCGAGCCGGCGAGCGAGAGCGCCCGGCCGGCGGTCCGTCCGGTGTCGGCGTCGTGGTGGACCACGATCTCCCCGCTGCCGCAGCGCCAGACGTCGAGCTCGACGCCGTCGGCGCCCTCCGCGAGGGCGAGGCGAAAGGCCGAGAGCGTGTTCTCGGGCGCCTCCGCGCTCGCCCCGCGGTGGCCGAGGACGAGTGGACGCTCCGTTCCCCCCATCGGCTCCTCCCTGGCGAGGCCTTCCGGTGGAGGATAAGATGGGCTGCATGGGACTGCGACCATCCGAGGTGCTCGTCATCCTGGTGGTGGTGGTGCTCGTCTTCGGCGCCAACAAGATCCCTCAGCTGGGGGATGCGCTCGGGCGGGGCATCCGCAACTTCAGGAAGGCCACCCGGGAGGACGACGCCATCGACGTGACGCCGAAGAAGGTGGAGTCCGGTCAGGTCGCGGGGAGCGCGTCGAAGGGCGCCCCCCCGGAGGAGGACGCCTAGTCCTCCCCGCCGGCCAGGGTCCCTCCCTCCCCCGCCCGCCGCGCCGAGAGCAGGCGCGTCGCGAGCGAGCGCACGAGCGGGTGCAGCGAGCCGTCCGCCCCCACCTTGGCGAGGACGGCCGCGCCGAGGCGCGGCAGGAGCTTCGTCACGAGCTCCGGGGCGGCGAAGGGGTTCATGGCGATGGCCCGCGCCACCGCCGGCCGGGTTCGCCAGCGCGGGTCGTCGTGGAGATGGCGCAGCGTCTCCGGCCGGCACGGGCGGCGCGCGGCGATGCGGACCACGAGCTCCTCGGTGAGCCGAGGGTTCCGCAAGAGCTCCCGCACCACCGTGGGGTCGCCCTCGGCCGCCAGCCGGGCCAGGAAGTCCGGGTCGCGGTGGGCGCGGGCGAGCGCCTTCTTGTGTCCCAGCGAGAGGTGGGCGAGCCGGGGGTCGGCCTTGTCGCGCGGCTCCTCGAAGGCGCGGCGCGGGCGGGGCGCCACGAGGAGGTTCTTCACCTCCTCGAGGCCGCCCTCGACCGCCGCCGCGTAGATGGCGCTCAGCCGCTCGTAGTCGAGGTCGGGGCCGGGGGTGAGCAGGGCCTCGCAGAGGGCGGCGGCCAGCACCACCTCGCCCTCGCCCGCCAGGTCGAGCGCCCGGACGAGCAGCAGGGCCGCCTGCTCGGCCCGCCCGCGCGCCAGCGCCCGGGCGGCGGCGCGGGTCCGGATGGCCCCCTCCTCGAGAGCGCGGAGCCTGCGGGCCAGCCGGCCGGCGCGCGCCCTCGGCCAATCGCTCATGGCGCGGCCGAGGGTACCGGCTCGGCCACCACCTGCAGCTCGAGCCGCCGCGGGGCGGGCCAGGGCTGGGGAAACACCACCGCGAAGGGAAGGCTCTTCCCGGCCGAGAGGCCCTGCGCCGCCCGCGCGTCGAGCGCGCGGCGCAAGGCGGCCAGCGCCTCCGGGGTGCTCGCTCCGTGAACCTCCTCGGCGGTGGGCTCCGCTCCGGCCAGCGCCGTCGCGCTCGCCGCCACCTGGCCGCGCTCGAGGAGCTCGACCCGCACCTCCACCTTGCTCCCCAGGCTCCGGTGGGCCACCACCTCGCCGCGCACGAGGAGCACCGACGAGCCGTCGGCGGTCTCGTAGGGGCCGGCCCGCAAGTGAGTGGCCTCGACCACCGGGGCGGCGCCCGGGTGCCCGACCAGCGCGCGCACCTTGGGGCCGAGGCTGCCGCGCCAGGCGAGGGAGAGCAGCGCCGCCAGCGCGAGGAGCAGGGCGAGCGAGAGGGCGTTCGCGAGGGCCGTCGTCGCCCTGGCGCGCGGGGGCGGGGGCGCGGCTTCCGCGGCCGGCGCCGCCGGGACCGGCGCAGGGGCGGGCGTCTCCCCGGAGGCGCGGGCGGGCAGGCCCGCGGCCGAGGGCACCTCAAGGGCGCTCCGCGGGACCTCCACCAGCGCCGTCGAGCTCTCGGCGGGCGGCGCCCGCTCCGCCCCGCTCTCCGGCACCGGCCGCGGCAGCGGGGGGGGCGGGGCGGCCTTGATGGGGAGCGTCGCGCCCAGGGTGGGGCCGCCGGCCGGGCCGAGGAGGTCGGAGAGCGAGGTGCGGGGCGGCGGGGCCATCTCCTCGAGCGAGAGGCCGAAGGAGCTCGTGCCCTCGGCTCCGCCGAGGCCCTCCACCGGCGGGAGCTTCTCCCGCAGCGCGGGCTCGACGGTGGTGCCGCCCGGGGCGGGCGGCGGCCGGTCCTCGACGTCGAAGGGATCCCACAGCGATTTCGCGCCGCTGGTGTCGAGCGCCGGCTCGGGGGTGGGCGACTTGGGGGCATCGAACGGATGGGCCGGCAGGCCCCGCAAAGGGGCCGCTGCGGGGGCAAAGGGGTCGGGCGGCGGCGGCGGGCGCCTCTTCGGCGCGAAGGGATCGTCCTCGCTCACCTCGAGGGCCGGTACGAACGGCACCGCCTTCGGCCGCGGCGGCGCCGGCGTTTCCGCCCAGGCCTGCGGCGGGGCCTTCTGCGCCGGGGCGGCAGGCTCCGTCCCCCGGGTCTCGGGCGGCCTAACCACGAAGACCGACTGGCACCGCCCGCAGCGGATCCGGGCCCCCTTGGGTCCAACCTTCTCCTCGGCGACCCGAAATCGGGTCCGGCAGCTGGCGCAGGTGACGATCATCCCTCGGGGAAAACCACGCTGGCGAGGAGGAGCGTACACCGGTATGTCCTTGACAACCAAGCGAGGCAGTTTCGAGAATGAACTCCTCTCCAGCGCACACTTCCTTGGGGCCGCCTTCCATGGCCGAAGAGCAGACTCCCGGTGCCGAGCCTCAGCAGGGCGTCGAGGCAGCCCGTGAAGCGAAGATCATCAAGCGCTACACCAACCGCAAGCTCTACGACACCGTCGAGTCGCGCTACGTCACCCTCGACGAGATCGGCGAGATGGTGAAGGCGGGGGTCGAGGTCAAGATCATCGACAACCGCACCAAGGAGGACCTCACCAGCGTGACCTTGGCGCAGATCATCTTCGAGGAGGAGAAGAAGACTTCCAAGATGAGCCTGCGCACGCTGAAGGCCCTCATCCGCCAGGGCGGGGAGCGCGCCGCGCAGATCGTGGAGGAGACGCAGATCGAGCTGCGCGGGCGGGTGGAGGCGGTGCGGCAGGCGGCCGAGCAGGGTGTGCAGACCCTCCTCAAGACCGGCCTGCAGACGAGCGACCGGGCCAAGGAGATGGTGGCGGCCTCGCAGGAGGCGGTGACCCAGTTCCAGCGCCGCATCGACGAGCGGGTGCGCACCGCGCTCGAGAGCATGAGCAACGCCAGCGAGATGCGGCGCGAGCTCTCCAGGCTCTCCGACCGCATCGCCGAGCTCGAGAAGAAGATCGACGAGCTGAAGGGGCCCTGAGGCCTAAGCCGGAGGGGCGGGCCGCTACACCGCGGCCGTCTCGGAGTCCGCCTCGGCCGGCGCGCGGGCGAGGAGCTCGTCCGCCAGCGCGGCGAGCGCGTGGGCCCCCCCGGAGGAGGGGGCGTACTCGAAGACGGTGAGGCCGTGGCTCTGCGCCTCGTCGACCTTCACCGACCAGCCGAGGACGGTCCCCGCCATCTCGGACGGGAAGCGGGCCTTCAGCTTCGCCAGGATCTCGTCGGCGAGCTGGGTCCTGCGGTAGAGCGCGGGCACGATGAGGGTCACCCGGGGGGCGCGGCCCCTCTCCCTCGACAGGCGCTCCAGGCTCTCCATGATCTCGGCGCAGCCGTCGAGGGCGAGGTAGGTGAGCGCCACCGGGAGCACCACCT
>DATJVF010000390.1:0-4937 GCA_035501995.1 Anaeromyxobacteraceae bacterium | reverse complement strand
CGCCGACGACATCGAGATCGGCTGCGGCGGGACGCTGCTCCGGCTCGCCGCCGAGCACCCCGACCTGGAGGTCACCTGGGTGGTGTTCTCGGCGAACGCGATCCGCGCCGAGGAGGCGCGCGCCTCCGCGAGCGCGTTCCTCGCCGGGGTGAGGCAGAAGCAGGTGATCGTGAAGGGGCACCGGGACGGGTTCCTGCCCTGGGCCGGCGCGGAGGTGAAGGAGGACTTCGAGGCCTTGAAGGCCCAGGTGTCCCCTGAGGTCATCTTCACCCACCACCTCCAGGATCGGCACCAGGACCACCGCACCGTCTCCGAGCTCACCTGGAACACCTGGCGAAATCACCTCGTCCTCGAGTACGAAATCCCCAAGTACGACGGCGACCTGGGCTCCCCGAACGCGTTCTTCCCGCTCTCCTCGGCCACGCTCGAGAAGAAGATCGAGCTCGTGATCGCAGCCTTTCCGAGCCAGGTCGGAAGGCCCTGGTTCACCGCCGACCTGTTCCGCTCCCTGGCCCGCATCCGCGGCATGGAATGCGTGGCCCCCGAGGCCTTCGCCGAGGGTTTCTACTGTCGGAAGGTGACCTTTTAGGAGCGACTCGGGCGCGACGGAGGCGCTCTCCTCGCCCGGCCGAGCCGCGGTGCGGGGTGCGCTCTCCCGGCGGCCCGCCTAGACTGAGAGCAGATGGTAGCGAACTCGACGAGCGGAGCGCGGTTCGTCCCCGGCGCGGGCGGCGAGGTCCTGCTGCTCTCCATGCGCCGCCTCCACGACCTCGTCGCCTTCTGCGCCGCCTACGAGTTCGAGGATGTCTTCGCCGAGGTCACCGGGGCCGACCGCGTCGAGCCCCTGGCGGAGGGACCCATCGAGTCGGCGCGGCGCGCCTACCGCGCCGTCCGGCTCCTGACGCGCTCCCCGCGCCTGGCGCGCACCCTGGCGCCCGGGCCGCCGGCCGTGCACCTGGATCGGGACTACGATCTCTTCTTCCCCATCTTCAGCCACGCGCACGAGCTCTTCGCGCTCGCCTCGGTCCCGGACTGGCGGCGCCGGTCCCGGGTGGCGGCGTGCTTCATCAACGAGCTGTGGGCGAGCCACCTGCCCGAGTACCTGCTCGAGCTCTTGGCCGAGTTCGACCACGTCTTCATCGGGGTCCACAACGCGGTCCCGGAGGTCGCCCGCATCGTGGGGCGCCCCTGCACCTACCTGCCGCTCGCGACCGACGTGCTCACCTTCGCCCCCTCCTTCGACGCGCCCGCCCGTCCCTTCGACGTCTGCTACATCGGCCGGCGCTCGCCGGTGACCCACCAGGCCCTCTACCAGCTCGCGCGCGCCCGCCGGATCCGCTACTACTTCGACACCGTCGCCGCGAGCGGCGACGACATGAAGCAGCGGACGTTCCGGGTGGAGAGCGCCTCCGAGCACCGGTTCCTGCTCGCCACCCTGCTGCAGAGCAGCCGCTACTTCGTCGCCAACCCCGCCCGGGTCAACGAGCCCAGCTTCGTGAGCGGCCAGGAGGAGATCTCGGCCCGCTACTACGAGGGCGCCGCGGCCGGCACGGTGATGATCGGGCTCCCGCCCCGGGTGGAAGTCTTCCGGCGGAGCTTCGACTGGCCCGACGCGGTGATCGAGATCCCGTTCGACGCCCCCGAGATCGGGCGGGTGCTGGAGCAGCTGGACCGCGACCCGGAGCGGCTCCAGTCCATTCGGGTGGACGGCGTCCGGAACTCCGCCTTGCGCCACGACTGGCTGCACCGCATCGAGACCGCGTTCGCGGAGCTGGGCCTGAAGCCCACCGAGGGCATGCGCCAGCGCGCGCGGCGCCTGGCGGGCGTCGCCTCGGAGGCGGCCGCGGCCGCGCCGGGGGCCCGCGTCGCCCCGCCGGCAGTGCCCGGCTCGCGCTGAAGCCTCTTCAGGGGCCGGCGGCGGGCGGCACGTCCACAACGAGCACCCAGTCCGTCTCCCCGAGGGCGTTCTTCCCGGGCGTCCGGAAGGTGAAGGTCCCGCGGTTCGGGATGTCGCCCGCGGCGGGCAGGATCTGCCCGGTGGTCGGATCGAACCAGCGCGCTCGCGAGGGACCGCTCAGGCCGCTCATCGAGAGCGTGAAGGCGCGGGAGCGCTTGCGCGCCGGCGGGACGTAGAGGACGAGCAGGTCGCCCTGGCGCGTCGCCGCCGACGCGATCCGCAGGGCCCTCGGCCGCTGCCCCGAAACGACCGGGTCCGGGAGGCCGCTCGCCGCCCCGGCGGGCACGAGCCGCTGCCAGGGCAGCCCTTCGAAGAGCTGGTGGAGCCGCATCATCTGGAAGGTGCCGGGCGACTCGAGCTCCGCGGCCCAGGAGGAGACGGTGCGGTCCGCCGCGGCGTAGTCGGCGGAGTAGGTCCCGCGCGCCGACTGTGCCGTCCAGACGAAGTCGTTGCCGAAGACCGTGCCCGCCGCGCCGGAGAGCATTCCCCACCACCACTCCCTCCGGAAGGGCTGGAGCCCGCCCGGGTGCTCCCGCTCGTAGGTCCCCTCGAGCACGAACACCGGCCGGCGCGGGACGACGTCGTAGGCGCGGAGCGCGTACTCGTAGCTCGTCCCGTACTGGTAGACGCCGTTCAGGTCCATCGCCGGGGCAAAGAGGGCCTCGTCCGTCGAGATGCCGCCGCGGTGGCCGACGTTCCAATGGCCGGTCCAGGGCTGGGACGCCCCCGCCTCCTTCATTCCCTCCAGGAGGGCGCGCAGCCTCGCCTCGCCCTCGGAGCCGGGCGGCGGCGCGTAGTCGCCTCCCGCGACCCAGACGACGTTGCCCTTCGAGCCGAGCTTCTCCCCGAGGTAACGGCCGAAGGTGCGGCAGGCGGCCCGGCTGTTCTTCGGCCCGGCGAGGGGCCCCCACCAGCCCTCGTCCTTCCCGTCGAAGCCGAGGTAGGCAGGGACGAGGAGCACCGCGATACCGTGGGCGGCCGCTCGGTCGACAAAGGCGGCCGCCCGGTCGAAGTAGGCGTCGTTCGGGGTCGCGAAGTCGTCGCGCTCGCGGAAGGGCTCCTCGCCGTACCGGTTCGCGGGGGGCACCGGGTTCGGGGGCCGCGCGTAGTCGTGGTTCAAGAGCGACACCAGGACGGCGTTGAAGCCCTTGGCGGCCCGGTTGGCGAGGTAGCGCTCCTGCTCCTCCTCGGTGAGGTTGACGAGCGAGAGCCACGCCGCCTCGCCCTTCAGGAGCACCGGGGTCCCCCGCCGGTCGACGAGGTGCCGCCCGTCGGCGCTCGGGCGGAGCGGGTAGGAGAGGTCCCTCCCGCGCGTCCGGACGGCGATGGAGAGGGTCCGGCTGTCGGAGCGCGGGCCGGCCGTCGCGGTGACGCGGAGCGCGCAGATCCCCGGCAAGGCGGCGGTGAACGCCGTCGTCGCCGCCGCCGGATCGGAGAGGCGACCGCAGCCCGGCGGCTCGGCGCTCCAGGCCCAGGCCACGGGGAGGTCGGCGCTGGCCCGGGCCGAGAGGGAGACCTCGTCCCCCACCACCACCGAGCCGACGGGGGAAACCAGGGTCGCGACGAGAGGCCGGTCGGCCTCGCCGGCGCCGCGGACGGCGATGGCCGCGAGGACCTGCGCCGTCTCCCCTTGCCTCACCTCCACCGGGGCGCTCGCCTGTCCGAGGAGGGCCGCGGGCGATCGGACCTCGATCGAGACGGGGCGGCTCCCGGGCGGGGCGGCGAGCGCTCCGCGGAAGGTGCCGTCCGCGGCCTGGTAGGCGAGGGAGACTTGCGCGCCCCCTACGGTGGCGGTGGCGCTGAGCGAGCGCGGGGAGGCGCCCTGCGGCTCCAGGCGGGCCTCGACGGCGACGTGGCCGACGGGCGGGGCCGCGGGGACCGGGCCGCGCAGCGCCTCGCAGGCGACGAGCGCCAGGAGGAGGGCGCCGGCGGCACCGGGCGGGCGCCGGGGAGGGGAGACCCGGACGCTCCGCCCTGGAGCGCTCGGCTCGGCGCGGCGAACCCGGCGGGCGGCCACCCTCAGCGCGGCTCCCTGGCCGGGCCCGGAGGCGCTCCCGCCGGGGGATCGACACGTTTCAGCCACGCCTCCCTCCAGTAGGGAAGGATGGCCCTGGGGCAGAACCAGCGCCGCAGGCTCAGGTCCCCGCTGCACACCACTCCCTCGAGCGTCACGCAGTCGGTCTTCAACTCGATCATCTTCCCGTCTTGATCGTTGATGAAGCGACTCACCCGGCGGCGGACCCGGAAGGTCCCGCCACAGTAGGCCATCATCTCGCGGTCGAACCACAGGCCGCGGTTTCGGCCGAGCGGGGTGAGGGTGGTGGCCACCTCCTCCCTCGATCTCACCTGCACCCACTCCCCGGGCTGCAGGTGGAGCGGGGGATCGTCGACCGCCTGGGTGCGGGTTCCGCGGAGGTGGATGTCGTCGACGAGCCCCAGCTTCCGCATGGGCTCCTGCACCATCGCCCTCCCCGTCACCCTCAGGAAATGGCCGAAGGTGACGTTCCCGCAGGCGAATTCGCGGATGTAGGAGCGCGGGTCCCAGAGCTTCACGTGCACGGTCGCCTGCGGCAGGTCGGTCGCCTGGCAGCGATGCCTCTCCTCTCCCTCGGCGGTGCGCGTCAAACCGCGGTTGGCCCGCTCGACGAGGGCCGCGAGTTCTCCGGGCCCGGCCGCGGGAGGGGAGGGCGCGCCCGGCTCCACCCGGCGGAGCCAGGCCTCCTTCCAGAAGTAGCGGCACTCTGCCTGGCAGCCGCCGTGGGCCGAGCCGTCGCAGCGGAGGTCGTCGAGGAGGACAGCGTCCGGAAGCGTCCTGGTACCGGTGTAGTGCACCGTGTCGCAGATGCGCTCGGCGCGGCGCTCGACGGTGAATCGGCGCCCGCAGCAGGCCGCCATCTCGGGCATGAACGGCAAGCGGTCGAGCGTGCCTTGGTCGTCGAGGGTGGCGAGTATCTCGGCGGGGCCCTTCACCTCCACCAGA
>DATJVF010000389.1:0-3087 GCA_035501995.1 Anaeromyxobacteraceae bacterium | reverse complement strand
CGCCCCGGCCGAGCGGATGAGGCAGGCCCTCAGCCTGCCCGCCGAGGCGCGGGGGCGGCTCGACCGGGCGCTCGCCGATGCGCTGGGGATCGGCCGGGCCGCGGTGAAGGAGGCCTTCGCCCTGGGCCTCGTCCGGCAGGGAGGCCGGCGGGCGCGGGCGAGCGACCCCGCCGTCCCGGGCGCAGAGGTCGAGATCGCCTTCGAGGCGCGGGCCGGTCCGCCCGTCCCCGAGCCGGTCCTGCCGCTCACCGTGCTGGCGGAGGGGCCGGGCTTCCTGGTCCTCGACAAGCCGGCCGGCCAGGCCACCCATCCCCTCCGGGCCGGGGAGCTCGGCACCCTCGCGAACGCGGTCCAGGCGAGGTTTCCCGAATGTGCCTCGGCCTCCCCCGACTCGCGCGACGGGGGTGCGCTGCAGCGGCTCGACCGGGATACGAGCGGATGCGTGCTCTTCGCCCGCAGCCGGGCGGCCTTCCTCTCCCTGCGGGCCCAGTTCGCGGCGCGCACGGTCGAGAAGCGGTACCGCGCGCTCGTCGCCGGACGCCTGGCCGCGGGCGGCGTCTGCTCGATCCCGCTCGCCCAGCGCGGCGGCCGGGTGGTGCCGGTCCCGGACCCCGAGCGGCCGCCCAAGGCCCTCGGGAAGCCGCGCGAGGCGCTCACCCACTACGAGGTCCTCGAGGTCTACCCCGAGCACACCCTCCTCGAGGTGAGGATCATCACCGGGGTGATGCACCAGATCCGCGCTCACCTCGCCGCCCTCGGCCATCCGGTGGCGGGCGACGAGCTGTACGGCGGGGCGGCCGCGGCGCTGCCAGGGCTCGGGCGGCACTTCCTGCACGCGAGCTTCCTCGGCTTCGAGCGTCCGGAGGGCGGGCGGGAGGAGGTGGTCGCGAAGCTCCCCGCCGAGCTCCAGGAGGCGCTCGCCGGCCTCGACCCCGTCCGGGCGCGCTAGCAGGCTAGGGCGGGGCGGGCGCTGCGGGTGCGGGAGGGCTCGCCGGCGCGCTGTCCACCGCGGGAGGGTCGGTCATCATGCCGATGGTGTTCACCCCGGCCTGGTGGGCGAGGTCGAGCACCTTCATGGCCGCGTCGTACTTCACGCCGTCCTCGGCGTTGAAGAAGAGGACCTTGGAGAGGCGGCCGTCGTAGGCCGAGTGCAGGTAGGCCATCGCCTCGTCGAGGGTCTTCTCCTGCTTGTTGAGCATCACCCGCCCGTCGGCCTTGACGAGCAGGACCGTCTGGTCGGGCGGCACCATGTCGGGCGGCACCGGCTGGGCCTCCGGCTCGTACTCGGGGACGCGCATGTACATCTGCTTCTCGGCGAGCGGCGTCAGCACCATGAAGATGATGAGCAGGACGAGGACCACGTCGATGAGGGGCGTCACGTTGATGTCGTTGAGCGGACGCTTGGTCCCGAGGGCCATCGCCATGTCAGGGGCCCTCCTTGAGCTGGGTGGCGGCCAGGGAGACGCCCATGAGGTGGGTCTTCGAGATCTCGAGGAGCACCCCGCGCATCTCCTTGTAGTCGAGCGACTGGTCGCCCTTCACGATGATGGGGGCGCCGGGCCGGCCCGCCATCTCGGCGGTGAGCGCGTCGGCGATGAGCTTGCGCGGCACCTCCTTCTTGTCGAGCCAGGTCCTCCCGTCGGGCGTCACCGAGAGCAGGATGGGATCGCCCCCGTGCTTGAGCTCCGAGACCAGCCGCGCCCGGGGGAGCTGCACCGCCTTGCCGCGCTGGAGGAGCGGGGTGATCACCATGAAGATGATGAGCAGCACCAGCACCACGTCGACGAGCGGCGTCACGTTGATGTCGCTCTTGACGCTCTTGCTGCCGAGGTCCATCGACATGGTGTCGGTCCCTGAGTCGGCTCTAGCGGCGGGACGGCGAGGGGGCGCTCACTTGTTCTGGGGCGCGGGCTCGCCGCGCCCTTCCTTCATGAAGTAGTCGACGAGCTCGTTGGCGGAGTCGCTGATGTCGACCTGCATGTCCTCCACCCGGTTGGTGAGGTAGTTGAACATCATGACCGCCGGGATGGCCACCAGGAGCCCGAAGGCGGTGGTGACGAGCGCCTCGGCGATGCCGGCCGAGACCGAGCCGAGGCCGCCCGAGCCGGTGGCGGCCATGGCCTCGAAGGCGGTGATGATGCCCGCCACCGTGCCGAGCAGGCCGACGAAGGGGGCGGTGGACCCGATGGTGGCGAGGCCGCCCAGGCCGCGGCGCAGGTCGGCCACCGTGCGCATCGAGCTGCGGTCGACGGCGCGGTTCACCGCGGCGATGACGTCGAAGTCCCCCACGTCCTCCGCCCCCTTGTGGCGGACGGCGCTGACGCCCCGCTCGTACTCCTCGATGGCGAGGCCCAGCACCCGGACGAGGTGGCCGCGCTTCAGCTTCTTGGCGAGCGCCACCGCGTCGCCGTACTTGCGCCCGGGCAACAGGCCGCGCAGCTCCTCGGCGTACCTGCGGGAGGCGGAGCCCGCCCGGGCGTAGGTCACGAGCCGCTCGATCATGACGCCGAGGGAGTAGACGCTCATGATGGCCAGCACGCCGGCGATGAAGCGCGCGAAGAACCCCATCGAGTGCCACATCGACACGAGGTCGAAGGACATGGCGGGAGCGCCCTCGGCTGCGGCCACGAGGTGGTTGAGTGCGTCGACGAAAGGTACCGACATGCGGCTTCTCCCAGTGCGCTCAAGTACAGCGCGTCACGGCGGACGGCGAGGTCGTTCGAGAGCGAACGGTCCGCGCCGAGAGGGGCGCGGGGGCCTCCTCGGCCCGGGCGCGGTTCACGAGGCGGTTTCCTTGGCGCCGGGCCGGGCTCGCACCCGCTCTCTCTAGCGCGCGGTGCCCGGGCCGGTCAATCGCGCCGGAGGTCGCGGCCCTTTCGGCGAGGCCCGGGCGGCGCGGGCCTGGTGGAACGGTCCGAACGCTCACTCTCCCGTCCCCTTCTTCGCCTCGTGCGGGGTGCCGAGGACCACCACCACGTAGGCCGCATTCTTCCCGAGCACGGCGTTCGTGCCCAGGGCGACGCCCACCCCGAGCCGCTGGGCCGGGCCGATCATGCCGGGCTCCTGCGCGAAATCGAGCGGCTCGGC
>DATJVF010000388.1:0-2581 GCA_035501995.1 Anaeromyxobacteraceae bacterium | reverse complement strand
GCTCGCCGCCATTGCCTCGCTCGACCCAGCCCGATTCCGCTCGGCTGTCGAGGCGGAGATGTCGCGCGGCGTCGCCTCGCTCGCGACCTGCGCCTGCGGCGAGGCGCCCATCCTCGCCGCCATGTCCGCGGCTCGAGCGCTCGGGGCCATGCGCGGGACGGTGGTTCGCTACGGCAACTCGGGGGACGGGCCGCTCGGGGACCGAGAGCGCGTGGTCGGGTACGGTGCGGTGGCGTTCGAGGCCGGCCCGGGCGTGGCCGACACCCGGGTGCTCGAAGAACCGGCTCCCGGGCCGGCGGGGGCCGAACTGGACGCCCCCACGCGGACCGCGCTTCTCGCCTATGCCCGGGAGACGCTCGTCCGCTTCCTGGAGACCCAGACCGTGCCAACCACACGGCGGCTCCCACCGGCGGCGGCGCGGCCCCGGGGAGCCTTCGTCACCCTCACCCGTCACGGCGAGCTGCGCGGCTGCATCGGTCAGCTCTCACCCATCGGGCCGCTCGGCTACACCGTGGGCCGCATGGCGCTCGAGGCGGCGCTGAACGACGAGCGATTCCCGCCGGTCACCCTGGACGAGCTCCCCTTTCTGGAGATCGAGGTCTCGGTACTCTCGCCCATGAAGCGGGTCGAATTGGGGGAGATCGTGGTCGGGCGGGACGGCATTGTTCTCACCAAGGGCGGCCGCCGCGCGGTGTTCCTTCCGCAGGTGGCGACCGAGCAGGGCTGGGAGCGGAGCGAGCTGCTCGATCACCTGTGCGAGAAGGCCGGGCTCCCGCGCCCATGCTGGCACGAAGGGGCCACGTTCGAGGCCTTCCAGGCGGAGGTCTTCGGGGAAGCGCATCGACCGTGAAGCGCACCGCCGTGGTCTCTCTTCTGGCCGTGGGCTTTTTCGCCATGATCGGGCAGGTCGCACTCCTGCGCGAGCTGGCGGTGGCCTCGTTCGGCGTGGAGCTCGTCTTCCTCGCCGGCACGGCGCTGTGGCTCCTGGCAGGAGCCATCGGCGCACTCGCCGCGGGGAGGGTCGTCGGAGGCGGCCGGTCGGGGATCGCCGTTGGATTCGCCGCCCTGGCGCCGCTCGTCCTCGCGGAGGCAGTCTTCCTGCGGGGCGCGCGGACCCTGTTCGGATCCATTCCGGGCGGGTACCTGCCGCTTGGCCAGCAGGCGGCCACGGCCGCCTTCGGGCTCCTGCCGGCGGGCGCGCTGCTCGGGTGGCTCTTCCGGCGCGGTGCGGACGAGCTCGCCGCCACTGGAGGGAGCCTGGCGGCAGCCTACGCATGGGAGAGCGTCGGCGGCGGGCTCGGCAGCGTCGCGGCGACGGCCAGCCTCTGGGCAGGGGTCTCGAACCTCTCGCTCCTCATCGTGGCCGGGATGGGCGGAGCGCTGGTCGCGGCCCGCGATCGCAGGGCGCGTTCCTTGGCGATCGCGCTCGCCCTGGCGCTCGCCGCCCTCCTCCCGTTCGCCCCGTCTCTCGACAAGGTCACGACGGCCTGGAACCATGCCCTGCTCGCCCAGGTCACCGATACGCCGTATGGCCGTGTCGCGGTGGTCGAGTCGCAGGGCCAGGTGGTGGTGTTCGAGAACGACGTGCTCTCCTACGACAGCGAGGGGACCACTCCTGAATCGCTCGTCCATACGGCCGCGCTGCAGGTACCGGAGAAGGCCCGTGTGCTTGTGCTCGAGGGAGCTCAGACCGGGCTCGTGCGGGAGGTCTTGAAGCACCGGCCCTCCCGGGTCGTCGGCGTCCTCATGAACGAGGCCTCCTACCGCGCGATCTGGCCCCGCCTTCCCCAGAGCGAGCGGGCCGCCTTGGCGGCGCCCGAGCTCGAGCTGCGCTTCGAGGATCCGCGGGCGTTCCTCCTCCGCGGGGCGGACCGGTTCGACCTCATCCTGGTCGGTGCCCCGGAGCCGTCCTCGGGCCAGACCAACCGTTTTTACACGGTCGAGTTCTTCCGGCGCTGTGCGGCGCGCCTCGCTCCGGGAGGTGTTCTCGCGGTCTCGCTCCCCTCCTCCGAGAACTTCTGGACGCCCGGTCAGCTCCTGCGAAACGGCGCGGTCCACGCCGCGCTCCGCGACGTCTTCGAAGACGTTCTCGTCCTCCCCGGCACGAGGGACATCCTCTTGGCGTCCCGGTCCCCCCTCGAGCGCGATGCCGCCGCCCTGGGAGCGAGGCTCAAAGCGAGGGGGGTCGCCACCCGGGAGGTCACGCCCGAGTACCTCCGATACCTGTTCACGAACGATCGTGCGACGGCCATCGAGGGGCAACTCGTGGTCGCGGGGGCCACCGCCAACAGCGACATACGCCCCGTCTGCTACGAGCAGACGGCGTTGAACTGGCTCGGGACGATGATGGGGGGAGCGCAGCAGGCGAGGCTGCCGGGGCGGCGGGCTGCGGTGTGGGCGATAGCCGGGATCGCGGCGGTCCTCCTCGGGTTCGCCTTCCTGCGACGAGGTCGCCAGGTGGCCCTCGTCGGGTCGGCCTCGATGGTGGGGATGATGCTCGAGGCGGTCGTCCTCCTCAGGTATCAGGCGGAGGCCGGCGCGCTGTACCGGGACTTGGGCCTCCTCCTCACGAGCTTCATGG
>DATJVF010000387.1:0-6230 GCA_035501995.1 Anaeromyxobacteraceae bacterium | reverse complement strand
CCGCCCGCCGTCCGTGCGAAGCGTCCCCGGATGTGAGAACATTTCCGGGGAGCGCGGGCGTGCCCGCGCCGGGAGCTCGCCGCATGGCCGAGTCGAAGCCGAGCCTCTCCGCCGAAGAGGGCCCGCGCCCCCCCGCGGCCGACCTTCCGCGGCCGCTCGTCCTCTCGGTCGACGACCAGCCGGAGACGCGCGCCTTCATCGTGGGCGTGCTCCAGAAGCGCTTCCGGGTGGCGAGCGCCTCCGACGGGGTGGAGGGACTCGCGCGCGCTCTCGAGCTGCGCCCCGACCTCATCCTCACCGACCTGAGGATGCCGAGGATGGACGGGGAGGAACTCGTCCGCGCCATCCGCCAGGAACCGACGCTCGAGGGGATCCCGGTGGTCCTGCTCACCGCCTGGGCCGACGACGAGGTGCGGGTGCGCATGCTCAAGGAGGGGGCACTCGACTACATCACCAAGCCCTTCTCGTCCGACGAGCTCCTCTCGCGGGTGGCGAACCTCATCGCGCTGAAGCGCGCGCGCGAGGTCCTGCAGGAGGAGCTGCAGAGCCGGAACCGCGACCTCGACGCCCTCGCCGCCGAGGTGGTGCTGCGCAAGCGCGAGCTCAAGGCCGCCCTCGAGACGGCGCAGCTCGAGCGCGACCGGGCCGAGCGGGCCAGCCTGGCCAAGAGCTCGTTCTTGGGCCTCGTCTCCCACGAGCTCATGACCCCGGTGGCCGCGCTGCGCCTCACCTGCCAGCGCCTCGAGCGCGACCGCGAGAACCCGCTCGCCCCCCGGCACCTCGAGCTCGTGCAGCGCATGGTCGCCATGGCCGGCCGCCTGGCCGGGGAGATCGGGGCCATCCTCGAGCACGTGCGGGTGGAGTGCGGGCCCCCGAGGCCGCGCTGCGACGCCGTGGACCTCGCCGCGCTCGCCCGCGAGGTGCTCGAGGAGCTCCGGCCCCAGGCGGATGAGAAGGGCCTCGAGCTCTCGCTCGTCGCCCCGGCGGAGCTGCCCCCCGTGACGAGCGACGAGCGGCTCGTCCGGATCGTCCTCGCGAACCTCGTCTCGAACGCGGTCAAGTTCACCCCGCATGGCTCGGTGGCGGTGACGCTCACCCACGGCCGCGGCGCCCACCGGGTGGCCGTGCGGGACACCGGCCCGGGCATCCCCGCCCACGAACGCCAGCGCATCTTCGAGCCCTTCCAGCAGCTCGAGCCCCTGCTGCGCAAGCACGAGCCCGGCATCGGCCTCGGGCTCGCCCTGGTGAAGGAGCTGACCGCCGCGCTGGGGGGGCGGATCGAGCTCGACCCCGGCGAGGGCCCGGGGAGCACCTTCACCCTCGTCCTGCCGGAGCCGGGCGGGCAGGTCGTGGAGGGCGGGGCGCCGGCCTCCTGAAGGCGGCGGAGGGGCCTCCCTAGCCGCCCCCCGGGCCGGGCCCGGCCCGATGGTAGAACACCTCCTCGAGCACGAGCCCGTGGGGTGGAGCGGTGGGGCCGGCGCGCCTCCGGTCGCGGGAGAGGAGCAGCGCCTCGAGCGAGCTCGCCTCCCGGCGGCCCTGCCCGACCTCGACGAGGGTGCCGACGATGTTGCGCACCATGTGCTTCACGAAGGCGGTGGCCTCGACCACCACCGCGAGCTCGGCCGCCGCGACCCGCATCACCTCCAGGCGGCGCACCTCGCGCACGGCGTCGTGCGCCTCGCAGTCGGCGGCCTGGAAGGCGGCGAAGTCGTGGCGTCCCAGGAGCGGGTGGGCCGCGGCGACCATGGCCTCGAGGTCTAGGGGCCTGAAGACCTGCCAGGCCTGGAGGCGGGAGAGGGGGGCGCGGGTCGGCCCGTTGACGATGCGGTAGCGGTAGCGCTTGCCGCGCGCGCTGCGCCGGGCGTCGAAGCCGTCCTGCTCGAGGCTCGCCTCCCGCACCGCCACGTCCCTCGGCAAGAGCGCGTTCATGCCCTTCACGTAGGCGACGAGCGGGAGCGGGCGCGCCTCGGGGAAGCTCGCCACCTGGCCGAGGGCGTGCACCCCGGCGTCCGTGCGGCCGGCGGCCGTCACCCGCCTCGGCCCGCCGCTGAGGACGGCGAGGGCGCGCTCGACCTCGGCCTGGACGGAAGGGCCGTTCCGCTGGAGCTGCCAGCCCACGTAGGCGGTCCCGTCGTACTCCAGGGTGAGCTTCACGACCGGCACGGGAGGAAGGTATCAGGTCCACTCGCCCCCGGAAGGCCTCCCCGCCGCCCGCCGCGCCGCGCTCCGTTCGTTGACCCCCGGGACCCGTCCGCGCTATATGCGTCTTCTTCACTTTTTTTTGAAGTTCCCCGGAGCGCACGCATGAGCCGAGAGCAGGCCATCCTGTCGCAGCTCGACGCCAGCGCCGCGCGAGGGGTGCGCCCCGAGAAGGCCCAGGCCGCGCTCCAGGAGGTGCCGAGGCTCGCCGAGGAGCTCCTCTCCCTGGAGGAGGAGCTCGCCCGCGCCACCTCGGACGCCGAGGAGACGCTGCGCGCGGCGGCCCGCCACCTGGTGGGGGCGGGCGGCAAGCGCGTCCGCCCGACGGTCACCCTGCTCGCCTGCGGCGCCTGCCGGGGCGACCTCAAGGCCGCCGTGCCCTTCGCCTGCGCGGCCGAGCTCACCCACTCGGCCACCCTGCTCCACGACGACGTCATCGACGACGGCCCCACCCGCCGCGGCCAGCCCGCCTCGCGCATCCTGTGGGGCAACGCGGTCTCGGTCCTCTCCGGCGACTGGCTGCTCACCCGGGCCCTCGAGATCGTGGCGGCCGAGCCGGCCCGCTCGGCGGCGCTCCCGGCGCTGCTCACCACCATGCGGCGCCTGGTGGAGGGCGAGGTGCTGCAGCTCTCCCTGCGCGGCAGCTTCGAGGCCACCGAGCAGGACTACTTCGACGTCGTGCGCGGCAAGACCGCCTCGCTCTTCGGCTGGAGCGCGGCCGCCGGCGGCTGGGCGGCCGGGGCGCGGGGCGAGGTCCCCGAGGCCCTGGCCGAGTTCGGGGAGGGCATCGGGATGGCCTTCCAGCTCGTCGACGACGCCCTCGACTACGCGGCCGACCCCGAGCGGCTCGGCAAGCGCCTCGGCCAGGACTTCATGGAGGGCAAGGCCACCCTGCCCCTCATCCGCGCGCTCGAGCGCGAGAGCGGGCTCAAGGATCGGCTGCTCGCCCTGGTGGCCGGGGAAGAGGAGGGGGCGGCGGTGGCCGGGGCGGTGGTGGAGGCGGTGCGGCGCACGGGGGGCCTGGAGGCCGCTCGGACGCTCGCCCGCGAGCACACCGCGGCGGCCCTGCGCGCGCTCGACAAGGTCCCAGACGGCTCGCATCGCCGAGCCATTCTCGAGGCGGCGCGCTCGCTCACCGAGCGCACCTTCTAGAGGCGGATCGCGGGGCGCCCGCGCCGCGGCGCGCCCCACCTCCTCTCAGGCGTAGCCCTGGTACTCCGGCCTCACACGCGGGACGAGCCCGCGGTCGGCCGCCTCGCCGAGGAAGAGGGCCACTGCGCGGCGCCCCTTCTCGCCGAGGCTCCGCGTCCAGTCGTTCACGTACATCCCGACGAAGGTGTCGGCGCGCCGGCGATCGAGGCCGCGCGCGTAGGTCATGGCGTGGTCGAGGGCCTCTTGGCGGTGGTCGAGGCCGTAAGCGACGCTCTCGGCGAGGGCCCGCGCGAGGCTCGTCCGGATGGCCTCCGGCAGGTCGCGCTTCACGCCGTTCATCCCGAGCGGGAGCGGCAGGCCGTGGCGCGCCTTCCACCAGGCCCCGAGGTCCTCGATCACCTTGAGGCCCTCCTCCCTGGCGGTGAGCTGCCCCTCGTGGATGACGAGGGCCGCGTCCACCTCCCCCCGGCGGGCCGCCTCCCCGACGGCCTTGAAGTCCATCACCACCGGCCTGTGAAGCGGCAGGCGGAGAGCGAGGGCCAGCGCGGCGCTGGTCCACTTGCCGGGGATGGCGATGGTCCGGCCCGAGAGGTCGTCGAGGCGCTCGACCTTCGAGTTCGCCCCCACCACCACCGTCGGGCCGTAGCCGTCGCCGAAGGAGGCCCCGGCGTCGAGCAGGAGGTACCTCTCGTGCAGGTAGGCGTAGGCGTGGACGCTGAAGGCGGTGATCTCGTAGCGGCCCTCGACCGCCGCCTTGTTGAGGGTCTCGATGTCGGAGAGCTCGTGGACGAAGGAGAGGCCCTCCGCCCGCACGGCGCCGCTCGCGAGGCCGTAGAACATGAAGGCGTCGTCCGAGTCGGGGCTGTGGGCGATGCGGATGGTCGAGGTCATGGCGGCCCTCTTATCATTTCAACGATCGTTGAAACAAGGCGAGAAGAGGAGTAGATACCCGGGCCTCATGCCCTACCGCTCGCTGCGCAGCTTCCTCGAGCGCCTCGAGCGCGAAGGCGAGCTCGCCCGGGTGGCGGAGCCGGTGGACGTGGTCCTCGACATGGCGGCCCTGGCCGACCGGGCCGCCAAGCAGGAGGGCCCGGCGCTCCTCTTCGAGAAGCCCTCCCGGGGCACCCTGCCGGTGGCCATGAACCTGTTCGGGACGCGCCGCCGCACCGCCTGGGCGCTCTCCTGCGAGGATCTCGAGGAGCCGGCCCGCGAGCTCAAGGCGCTCTTCCACCTCGCCCCTCCGGTGAGCTTCTGGGAGAAGCTGAAGATGCTGCCGCTCCTCGGGCGGCTCGCCACCTACACCCCGAAGCACGTGTCCGACGGCCCGGTGCGCGAGCTCGTCCTTCGCGAGCCCGACCTGGGCGATCTCCCGGCGCTCACCACCTGGCCGCACGATGGCGGGCCCTACCTGACCCTCGCCCAGGTGGTGACGCGCGATCCGGAGAGCGGCCTGCGCAACGTCGGCCTCTACCGGCTGCAGGTGCTGGGCCCGCGCCGCCTCGCCATGCACTGGCAGCTTCACAAGACCGCCACCCAGCACTTCCGGGCCTACGAGCGGCGCGGCGAGCGCATGCCGGTGGCCATCGTCCTCGGCGGCGACCCCGTGCTCACCTACTGCGCCTCGGCGCCGCTCCCACCCGGCATCGACGAGTACCTGTTCGCCGGCTTCTTGCGCAAGGAGGGGGTGGCCCTCACGAAATGCCTCACCCACGACCTGGAGGTGCCGGCCGAGGCGGACCTGGTCCTCGAGGGGTTCGTCGATCCCAGCGCGCCGCTGGTGCGCGAGGGCCCCTTCGGCGACCACACCGGCTACTACTCGCTCGCCGACGACTACCCGGCCCTCGAGGTGACCTGCCTCACCAGGCGCCAGGACGCCGTCTACCCGGCCACCGTGGTCGGGCCGCCGCCCATGGAGGACCTGTGGCTCGGCAAGGCCACCGAGCGGATCTTCCTCCCCATGTTGCAGATGGTGTTCCCCGAGGTGGTGGACATGTCCTTCCCGGCCGAGGGCGTCTTCCACAACCTGTGCTTCATCGCCATGCGCAAGGAGTACCCAGGCCACGCCAAGAAGCTCATGCACGGGATGTGGGGGTCCGGGCAGATGGCCAACACGAAGACGCTGGTGGTCTTCGACGAGGAGGTGGACGTCCACGACCACCGCCAGTGCGCCTGGCGCGCCTTCGCCAACGTCGACGCCCGGCGCGACCTCGTCCTCGTCGACGGCCCGGTCGACGTGCTCGACCACGCCGCCCCGCATTTCGCGCTCGGCGGCAAGATGGGCGTCGACGCCACCCGCAAGTGGGCCGAGGAGGGCGGGCGCGAGTGGCCGGAGCCCTGCGTCCATCCGCCCGAGGTCCTCGCCCGGATGGACGCGCTCTACGAGAGGCTCGTGCCGGGCGCCCCCCCGCTTGGCCGGCCCCGCATCGAGGCCCCGCCCGCGGCGAGCTACAGGCCCAAGAAGGGGGCGGCCTAGCCATGGCGCCCGGGGCGCGCCCGCTCGGGCGGGACGGCCTCCAGGCGGCCGGGGGCGTCCCCCTGCCCGGCGCGGCCGGACGGGGCGAGGCGGTGCGCTCCATGTTCGACCGCATCGCTCCGGCCTACGACCTCCTGAACCGGGTCATGACCTTGCGGGTGGACCAGCGCTGGCGCCGGCGGCTCGCCGGCGGACTCGCGCTCGGGCCGGGGGAGAAGCTCCTCGACCTGTGCGCCGGCACCATGGACGTGGCGGCCGAGGTGAGGCGCCGCGAGCCCGCCGCCCGGGTGGTGGGGGCGGACTTCTCCTTCGCCATGCTCTCGCGCGGCGCCCGCAAGACCGGCCTGCCGGCGGTGCAGGCCGACGCACTCGCCCTGCCCTTCCCCGACGCCGCCTTCGACGCGGC
>DATJVF010000386.1:0-19045 GCA_035501995.1 Anaeromyxobacteraceae bacterium | reverse complement strand
CGAGGCGCTCGAGGAGGTCGAGCGGAACCGCCTCCTCGAGCGTGAAACCCCCGGCGGAGAGCCGTCGCAGCGCGGCGAGGTGCGCCGGGACGCCGAGCGCGGCCCCGAGGTCCTTCGCCAGGGTGCGGATATAGGTCCCCTTCCCGCAGTGCACCCTGAGCCGTGCGCAGGCGAGGCCGTTCTCCTCGGGGGCCATCTCGAGGAGCTCGAGGCGGTCCACCCGCACCCGCCGCGCCGGGCGGGCCACCTCTTCCCCCGCCCGCGCCGCCTCGTGCAGCCGCCGACCCCCCACCCGCACGGCCGAGAACATGGGGGGGACCTGCTCGATCTCGCCCAGGAAGCGGGGGAGGGCCCGGCGCAAGAGGTCGGCGTCGAGCCTCGATGGGTCGCCCCGCGCCACCACCTCGCCCTCGGCATCGTCGGTACTGGTCGAGGTGCCGAAGGCCACCTTGGCCTCATAGGCCTTGGCGCCGTCGGTGAGGAACTGCTGCAGCTTGACCGCCTCGCCCAAGCACACCACCAGGACGCCGGTGGCGAGCGGGTCGAGGGTGCCGGTGTGGCCGGCCTTGTGCGCCCCGGAGAGCCGGCGCACCCGCGCCACCACGTCGAAGGAGGTGGGCCCGAGGGGCTTGTCGACCACCAGGACCCCGGAGATGTCGCGCGGCGCGGCCACGTTCCTATGAAGGCGAGGGGCGCGCCTCCCCACTCAGGCCGGCTCCTTCGAGCCCTCCTCGCCCGGCCGCCGCTCCTCCTTGAGCTCCTTGAGGATCCGCTCGATCTTGTCGCCCTCGGCCACGCTCGGATCGTAGGCGAAGCGCAGGTGCGGCACGTAGCGGAGCTTCATGCGCCTCGCCACCTCGCGCTGCAAGTAGCCGGCGGCCGCCGTGAGGCCCTCGAGCGTCTCCCGCCGCACCGCCTCCTCGCCGAGCACCGACACGTAGGCGGTGACGTCCTTCAGGTCGGGCGCCATCTTGGTGCCGGTCACGGTGACGAGGCCCTTCACCCGCGGGTCCTTGAGGCCGCGCGTCAGGATCGCGCTCAGCTCGCGCTGGAAGGCGTGCCCCACCCGCACCGGCCGGTCATGCGTCGCCATGGTCTAGGTCCTCGTCGGGCGCCCCGGGCCCCTCCGCCCGGCCGGCCCGGGCGAGCTCGGCCTCGGCCTCGGCCAGGCTGCGCCCGCCGCCGTCGCCCTCTATCCCGTCCGGGAAGGTCTCGATGGCGATGGTGCGGTCGAGCACCTGCAGCTGGCCGCCGTGCATGGAAGCCACGAAGTCGGCCACCTTGTCGAGGGTCTCGTTCACGAAGGCGTGCTCGTTGCCGACCGCGGCCACCCCGACCACGCTCCGCTGCCACAGGTCGTTCTCGGCCACCTCGGCGATGGCGACGTTGAAGCGCCCCCGCACCCGGTCCAGGGCCGAGCGCAAGAGGTGCCGCTTCGACTTGAGCGAGCCCGGGGCGGGCAGGTGGAGCGAAAGCCTGAGGACGCCGACGAACATGGGCTCCTCCGCGGCGGAGGGTCGGCGCCCGCCTCGGGCCGAAGGGCCCCAGGCGGGCGCGAGGGGCCACCCGCTACTCGAGGGACTGGCGGATCTCCTCCAGCTCGTAGGCGTCGATGAGGTCGCCCGGCTTCACGTCCGGGAAGTCCAGGCCGATGCCGCATTCGAGCGGCGCGGCCACCTCGCGCACGTCGTCCTTCAGCCGGCGCAGGGAGGTCACCTTGCCGGTGTGCACCACCTTGCGCTCGCGCAGCACTCGGACGTAGGCCCCCCGCCGCACCAGGCCGTCGGTGACCGCCGAGCCGGCGATGGTGCCGGCGCGCGGGATGCTGAAGAGCTGGCGCACCTCGGCCTTCCCGAGCGGACGCTCCTTGATGATGGGCTCGAGCAGGTTCTCCATCTCCTTGCGGACCTCGTCCACCGCCTCGTAGATGATGGAGAACAGGCGGATGGTGACGCCCTGCTGGCTCGCGATCTGCTCGACCTTGGTCTCGGGCTTGGTGTTGAAGCCGACGATGATCGCCTTGCCGGCCGCGGCGGTGAGCACGTCGGACTCGGTGATGACCCCCACCCCCGAGTCGAGGACCCGCACCCCCACCTTGCGGGTGGCGAGCTTCTGCAGCGCCTGGGCCACCGCCTCGGCCGAACCCTGCACGTCGGCCTTGATGACGATGTTGAGCTCCTTCTGGCCACCGGTCTTGGCCTTCGCGAAGAGGTCCTCCAGGGTGGCCTTCTTCACCACCCCGAGTTCCTTCTGGCGGGCCTTCTCGGCGCGGTGCTCGGCCACCTCCTTGGCGGCCTTCTCGTCCTCGACGACGTTGAACTCGTCGCCGGCGGTGGGGACCCCCGACAGGCCGAGGACCTCCACCGGGTAGCCGGGGAACACCTCCTTCACCTGCTCCCCCCGCTCGTTCATCATGGCGCGGACCCGGCCGTACTCGCTGCCGGTGACGAGGGCGTCGCCCACTTTGAGGGTGCCCTCCTGGACGAGGACGGTGGCGACCGGCCCCCGCCCCTTCTCGAGCTTGGCCTCGATGACCACCCCGGCGGCGAGCTTGTCGGGGTTGGCTCTGAGCTCGAGCACCTCGGCCTGCAGGGCGATGTACTCGAGGAGCTCCGGGAGGCCCTGCTTGGTGCGGGCCGAGACCGGGACCATGATGGTGGTCCCGCCCCACTGCTCGGGCACGAGCTCGTACTCGTTGAGCTGCTGCATGACCCGCTCGGGCGCGGCGCCGGCCTTGTCGATCTTGTTGATGGCGACGAGGATGGTGACCCCGGCCTCCTTGGCCTGCTTCACCGACTCGACCGTCTGCGGCATGACCCCGTCGTCGGCGGCCACCACCAGCACCACGAGGTCGGTGACCCGCGCTCCGCGCTGCCGCATGGCGGTGAAGGCCTCGTGGCCCGGGGTGTCGAGGAAGGTGACCGGGCCCCTCTCGGTCTGGACGGCGTAGGCCCCGATGTGCTGGGTGATGCCGCCCGCCTCGCCCGAGGCCACGTCGGCCTGGCGGATGGCGTCGAGCAGCGAGGTCTTGCCGTGGTCGACGTGCCCCATGACGGTGACCACCGGCGGGCGCGGCTGCAGCTTGCTGGCGTCCTCGGCCACCTCGGGGATGTACTCCTCGACCTCGAAGCCCCGCTTCTCGACGGTGTAGCCGAACTCGCTCGCCAGGAAGGCGGCGGTGTCGGCGTCGATGAGCTGGTTGATGGTGGCCATGGTGCCGCCCTGCATCAGCTTGCGGATGAGGTCGGACGCCTTGACGCCCATGAGCTGCGAGAGCTCCGACACCGAGATCGCCTCCTCGATGCGGATGACCTTCTTGTGCTCGGCCTTCTCGGTGATCAGCGTCTTCGCCCCCTTCTTGGTGGCCTTCTTCTTCTTGCCGCGGATCGGGATGTAGGCGCGGTCGGTGATGGCCGCCGCCAGGAGCTCCTTGCCGGTGAGCCCGCGGGCCGCCTCGTCGGCGGGCCTCCCGCTCCCGCGGCCGCGGCGGGCCTTGTCCTTGGAGACGTCGATGAACTCGCGCTCGCGCCCCAGCATGCCCGGGACCACCTTCAGCTCGCGCACCTCGCCGAGGGCGCGCGGGCCGGGGGCGGCCGGGAAATTGCCCCTCGCCGAGGGCGGGGTCACCCGCCTCACCGGCATGGTGGGCCGGGAGATGACCACCGCCTGGGTGGAGGTGGGGCGCAGGCTGCGCGGGTCGACCTGGGGGCGCGAAGGCGCCGGCGGGGCCGCCACCGCCGCGGTGGCCGGCTGGGGGGCGACCGGGGCGTGCCGCAGCGGGCTCGCGAGCGGGGGGGCGGCCGCCGGGGCGACGGGAGCCTCGACTTGGGGCTGCTCCGGCGCGGTCGCCAAAACCTCGGCCGGCGCCGGCTCGGCCGACGCGGCGAGCGGGGCGCCCTCGGCCTCGTGGACCGCCGGGGCGGGGGCGGGGACCTCCAGCGGTGCGGGCTCGGGGGGCCGCGCCTCGAAGGCGGGCTCGGGGGCGCCGTTCGCGTGTCCGGCCGCGGCCGGGTGTGCGGCGGCGGGAGGCGGGGCGGCCGGGTGGACCGCCGCCGGCTCCACGTGGGCCTTCTTGCGTACCACGAAGCCGGGGCCGGTCGGCTTGGCCGGGGGCGGCTTGGGCTTCTTCTCGCCGACGATCTTCTCGAAGGCGGTGGCCGCCTGATCGTCCTCGAGCGAGGAGCTGTGGCTCTTCACGTCGGTGTAGCCGAGGGCGTGGAGCTTGTCGACGAGCTCATTGTTGGAGAGCTCGATGCCGTGCTCCTTCAGCTGCTTGCCGAGCTCGTGGACCCTCTTCTTCGACATTGCCAACACTCCTAATCCTTACGGGCATTTCCCGTCAACAAATCCCGGATGAGACCCGCGTCGGCGAGGGCCGCCGCGTCCCGGAACGCGCGGCCGAAGGCCCGGCGCCTGAGAGCCCGCTCCAGGCATCCCTGCGCGGCGTGGAGGTAGGCCCCCCGGCCGCCCGCGCGAGCGCGGTCCACCTCGACGTGGCCCTCCCGCGCGCGCAGCCGCACGAGGTCCTTCTGGGCCACCCTCTCCCCACAGCCGATGCAGGTGCGGACGGGTTCCATGCCTAGACCGGGCTCCCGGAGGCCGCCCCGGCGCGCTCGGCGTCGAGTTCGGTCCGCAGCTTCGCCTCCTCCTCCAGGTAGACCCCCACCGCGTGCTTCACCTGGCGCGCCTTCTTGATCCCGAGCTCGGTCTGCTCGGCGAGCTTCATCACGTCGGCCTCGTTGTGGATGGCCTCGACCGTGCTGTACCCGGCGCGCTTAAGCTGCTCGATGGTCTTCTCGCCCACCCCGCGCACGCGGGCCAGCCGCTCGTCCTGGGAGAGCTCGTCCGGGTGGCGGCGCGCCTCGGCCAGCCGGGCCGCCTCGCGCTCCTGCTCGAGCCTGATCTCCTCCTCGGTGTCCACCACCGCCTGCTCGCGGGCCTGCTTCTGCAGCTCCGGGATCATGTCCATGGTGAAGCCCGGGAACTGGGTCAGCATCTCCGGCGCAGCGTTGGCGATGTCCTGGGCCTTGCGGAAGCCGTGGGCGTAGAGCATCTCCTGGGTCGGCTCGGGGATACCGATGGCGGTGAAGCTGATGGTGGCGAACTCGCGCATCTCCTTCACGCGCGACTCGGAGTTGATGTCGAGCTTCCAGCCGGTGAGCTGGGAGGCGAGCCGCACGTTCTGTCCGCGGCGGCCGATGGCGAGCGACAGCTGGTCGTCCGGGACGATGATCTCCATGGCCCGGTTCTGCTCGTCGAGCAGCACCCGCGACACCTCGGCCGGCGCCAGGGCGTTGCAGACGAAGCGCGCCTGGTCGTCGTTCCAGGGCACGATGTCGATCTTCTCCCCGCGCAGCTCCTGCACCACCGCCTGTACCCGGCTGCCCTTCATGCCCACGCAGGCCCCGACCGGGTCGACGTCGGAGTCGCGCGAGCTGACCGCGATCTTGGCGCGCCCGCCCGGCTCGCGGGCGGCGGCCTCGATGATCACCACCCCCTCGGCGATCTCGGGGACCTCCATCTCGAAGAGCTTTCTGAGGAGCTCCACCGAGGCGCGCGAGAGGATGATCTGCGGGCCCTTCGACTCCCGCAGGACGTCGAGCACGTAGGCCTGGATCCGGTCGCCGGCCCGGTAGCTCTCGCGCGGCACCTGCTCGCGCACCGGCAGCACCGCCTCGGCTCGCCCGAGGTCGACGATGACGTTGCCGCGCTCGAAGCGCCGCACGATGCCGGTGATGACCTCGCCCTTGCGGTCCTTGTACTCGTTGAAGATGTTCTCGCGCTCGGCGTTGCGCGTGCCCTGGATCATGACCTGCTTGGCGGTCTGGGCGGCGATTCGGCCGAAGGAGCGCCGGAAGGTCTTGAGCCGGAGCAGGTCGCCCCACTGCTCGTCCTGGGCCTTCGCCTCCGCCTCGTCCTCCGGCCGGTAGTAGATGGGGAAGTCCAGCTCGTCCCCCACGTCCACCTCGATCCCCTTCTGGCGGGCGGTCGAGATGGGGATCATGTTGACCGGGTCGGGCAGCGGGGCCTCGGGGGTCGGGTCGGCCACGATGGTCAGCACCTGGAAGAGGTCGATCTGGCCCTTGTCGTCGTCGTAGTGGGCCTTCAGGGCGCGCTCGATCCCGAAGTGCTTCTTGGCGGCCATGGCGATGGCCTCCTCGAGGATGGCCACCAGCGTCGAGCGCTCGATGCCCTTGTCCTTGGCGACCTGGTCGAGGATGAGGTTCAGGTTCACGTTCGGCTGCATGGCTACTCCTTTTTCCTCAGGTCGGCCTCGTAGTCGTACTCGAGATGGGCTTTCGCGATCTTAGCGTGGGGGACCTGGTAGAGCGTCCCGTCGACCTCGATGGCGACGGCGCCCTGCGAGAAGCCCCTCAGCGTCCCGGTGAAGTTCTTGCGCGGGCCCGCCGGCGTGTCGATGGGCGCGAAGGTCTTCACGTGCGCGCGCTGGCCTGCGAAGCGCACGAAGTCCTCGGGCTTGCGCAGCGGCCGGTCGAGCCCGGGCGAGCTCACCTCGAGGTTGTAGGCCGGCTCGATGAAGTCCTCGACGTCGAGCAAGGGCTCGATGGTCCTCGAGAGCTCCTGGCAGTGATCGATGGTGACCCCTCCCGGGCGGTCGATGTAGACCCGCAGGACGTAGCTCGGCCCCTCGCGCCCCCACTCCACCTCCACGAGCTCGAAGCCCTCGCGCAGGACGAGGGGCTCGAGCAGGTGTCGCGCCCGCTCCGCGATGGGCTCTGTCCCGATGGCGCTCATCTCTCAAAAAGAAAAAAGTGGGCGCAACCGCTGCCCACTTTCGTGACCCGGCCGTCCGGGTGTCGAAAATGTCGAGGGGTGTAGGTAACAGAACCGCCCCGGTCGGTCAAGGACGCGCCCGGGTGGGGCGAAGGGCCCGAGGAGTGCCGCCCGCGCACCGTGCGAGCCGCCGGGCGAGTAGGACCAAGGAGGCCTGGGGAGGCCGCTCTTCAGTCCCCCGCCGGCGCGCGCAGCCCGAGCAGGAACTCGACGTTCCCGGCCGGCCCGAGGACGGGCGACTCGACCTCCCCGAGGACGAGGAAACCCAGGGCGCGGGCCGCCTGCGCCACCCCCTCCACCGCGGCGCGCCGCTTTTGGGGGTCGCGCACCACCCCCCCCTTGCCCACCTCCCCCCTCCCCACCTCGAACTGCGGCTTCACGAGCACCACCGCCTCCCCGAGGGGCACGAGGATCGCCCGCACCGCCCCGAGGACCAGCCGGAGCGAGATGAAGGCGAGGTCGGCGGTGACGAACTCGACCGCCTCCCCGAGCGCCTCGGGGGTGAGGTAGCGAGCGTTCGTCCGCTCCCGCACCACCACCCGCGGGTCGGCGCGCAGCCGAGCGTGCAGCTGGCCGTAGCCCACGTCCACCGCGTAGACCCTCCTGGCACCGCGCTCGAGCAGGACCTCGGTGAAGCCGCCGGTGGAGGCCCCCAGGTCGGCGCAGACCTTGCCCGAGGGGTCCACCGGGAAGGCCTCGAGCGCGGCGAGCAGCTTCTCGGCGCCGCGCGAGACGTGGCCGGTGGCCGGGGCGCCCTTCTTCACCCGCAGCGGCAGCTCGGGGTCGACGAGCTGGCCCGGCTTGTCGACCCGGGCCTCGCCGGCCACCACCGCCCCGGCCATCACCAGGGCCTGGGCCTGGGCACGGGAGGCGGCGAGGCCCCGCGCCACGAGCAAGAGGTCGATGCGCTCGCGCCGCGCCACCCTCGCCCCGTGGCCCCGGATGCGCTAGGCCACGCCGCGGGCGCCGGCGATCGGGACCCGGTCGTCGAGGAGCTCGCGGCCGGCGGCGGCGATGCCGGCCGCGTCGAGCCCGAGGAGCGAGCGCTGCTTCGCCGCGTCGCCGTGGGTGACGAAGCGGTCGGGCAGGCCCAGCCGCCGCACCCGCAGCCGCGCGAGCAGGCCGTGCCGCTCGAAGGCCTCCAGGCAGGCCGAGCCGAACCCGCCGGCCAGGACCCCCTCCTCCACCGTGACCACCCGCCGGGTGGCGGCCGCGAGCGAGCAGACGAGCTCCTCGTCGAGCGGCTTCACGAAGCGCGCGTCCACCACCGCCACCGCCGCCCCTTCCCGCTCGAGCGCCTGGGCCGCCTCCAGGGCGGCGCCGAGGGGGCTCCCGGCCGAGAGGATGACGAGGTCCGGGTGCGTCCCGGGCTCGCGCACGAGCCGCCCCCTGCCGATCTCGAGCGGGGCCGGCTCGGCGTCGAGCGGGGCGCCGGCCCCGGCGGCGCGCGGGAAGCGGAAGGCGGCCGGGCCGTCGTGGGCGAGCGCGGTGGCGAGCATGTGGCGCATCTCGTTCTCGTCGGACGGGGCCATCACCACCAGGTTGGGGACGCAGCGGAGGTAGACGAGATCGAAGGCGCCCTGGTGGGTCTTGCCGTCGGCGCCCACCAGGCCGCCGCGGTCGAGGGCCAGGGTCACCGGCAGCCTCTGCAGGGCCACGTCGTGGACCACCTGGTCGTAGGCCCGCTGCAGGAAGGTGGAGTAGATCGCCACCACCGGCCGCAGCCCTTCGCAGGCCAGGCCGGCCGCGAAGGTGAGCGCGTGTTGCTCGGCGATGCCGACGTCGTAGGTGCGCTCGGGGAAGCGCTGCTTGGCGCGGATGAGGCCGGTCCCCTCCAGCATGGCGGCGGTGATGGCCACCACCCGCCCGTCGCGCTCCATCTGCTCGCAGAGGGCGTCGGCGAACAGGTCGGTGTAGCTCTTCACCGCCGGCTTCTTGGCGGTCGACTTGCCGGTGGCCACGTCGAAGAAGCTGAGCCCGTGGCCGCGGGTGGCGAGGTCGGCCTCGGCCGGCTTGTAGCCCTTGCCCTTGGTGGTGATGGCGTGCACCAGCACCGGCCCGTCGCAGCTCGCCACCTTGCGGTAGGTCTCGACGAGCCCGAGGACGTCGTGGCCGTCCACCGGGCCCACGTACTGGAAGCCCAGGCCCTCGAAGAGGATGCCGGGCGAGATGAGGGCCTTCGAGGCGTTGATGGCGTGGCGGATGACCTGGATGGCGTCGCTGCCCTTCGGCATCTGGCGGAGGATCTCCTTCACGGTGCGCCGCCAGTTGTTGAAGGTGCGGGAGGCGAACTTCTTGGTGAACCAGGCCGAGAGGGCGCCCACGTTGGGCGAGATCGACATCTCGTTGTCGTTCAGGACCACGAGCAGGTCGCGCCCCAGGTACCCGGCCTGGTTCAGGCCCTCGAAGGCGATGCCCCCGGTGAGGGCCCCGTCGCCGACGAGCGCCACCACCTTGCCCTCCTCGTTCTTCAGCCGGCGCGCCTCGATCATGCCGAGCGCGGCCGACACCGCGGTCGAGGCGTGGCCGACCCCGAAGGCGTCGTGCTCCGACTCCTGCCGCTCGGGGAACCCGGAGAGCCCCCCCTCACAGCGGATGGTGCGGAAGCGGTCGCGCCGGCCGGTGAGGAGCTTGTGGGCGTAGGCCTGGTGCCCGACGTCGAACACCAGCTTGTCGAGCGGCGAGCTGTAGACGTAGTGCAGCGCCACGATGAGCTCGACGGCCCCGAGCGAGGACCCGAGGTGGCCCCCGTTGCGGGCGCAGGTGGCGATGATCTCGTCCCGGATCTCCTGGCACAGGCGCGGCAGGTCGTCGGGCTTGAGGCGCTTCAGGTCGAGCGGCGAGTCGATGCGGTCGAGCAGGCGGGCCATGCGTTCATCATCTCCTTCGGTTCACCACGAACTCGGCCACCGCCCGCAGCGCGTCGGCGCGCGGGCCGAGAGGCTCGAGCCAGAGGAGCGCCTCGGCGCAGGCGCGCTCGGCCTCTCGCCGGGCCGCCGCGACCCCGAGGAGGGCCGGCAGGGTGGCCTTGCCGAGGGCGGCGCCCTTCTGGGTCGCCTTGCCGAGCGCGGCGGAGTCCCCGGTCAGGTCGAGGAGGTCGACGGCGATCTGGAAGGCGAGCCCCAGGTTGGCCCCCACCGGCTCGAGGCCGCAGGGGGAGCCCTGCGCGGCCACCGCCCCGCCCACCACCGCGGCGGCGATGAGGGCGCCGGTCTTCTTCGCCATGAGCTCCCTCACCGCGGCCTCGGAGAGGCTCCGCCCCTCGGCGGCGATGTCGAGGGCCTGCCCCTCCACCATGTGCCAGGCGCCCTCGGCGAGGAGGGCCGCGAGAGCCCTCGTCCGCGGATCGCCCGAGGCGAGGAGGTGCTGGAAGGCCAGCGCCTGCAGCCCGTCGCCGACCAGCACCGCGGTGGCCTCGTCGAAGGCCCGGTGCAGGGTGGGGCGGCCCCGGCGCAGGTCGTCGTCGTCCATGCACGGCAGGTCGTCGTGCACGAGCGAGTAGGTGTGGATCATCTCCAGGGCGACGGCGAAGCGCAGCGCCAGCCCGTCGTCGCCGGCGTCGCCCCCGAGGGCCTCGCAGGTCGCGAGGGTGAGGGCCGGCCGGAGGCGCTTGCCCCCGCCGGTGAGGGCGTAGGCGAGGGCCTCGCACAGCCGCCCCGGCTGGAGCCGGCGCCGCTCCTCGGCCACCCGGCGCAGCTCGGCGTCGACCCGGCCCTGCACCGCCTTGAGGAAAGCTTCGATGGGGAAGGGCGCGCCCGCCACGGGGATGGGTTTCTAGCACAAGCCCTGGCCCGCCGCTCACCCTCCGGGCGGGCTCGCCGCGCCGCCCCCATCCTGGCCGGCGCTCAGACGGGCGGGGTGGCCGGCGCGGCGCCGCGCTCGGCCAGGATCTCCCGGATGCGGGCGATGAGCCGGTCCATGTCGAGCGGCTTCGGGAAGTAGTCGATGGCCCCGGCCTCGAGGCCGGCCCGCTCGTCCTCGGCGCTCTTGCGGGCCGAGATGAAGATGACCGGGATGTCCTGGAAGGTGTCGTTCTTCTTGATGGCCCGGCACAGCTCGAAGCCGTCGATCCAGCTCATCATCACGTCGAGCAGGATGACGTCCGGGCGGTCGACGTGCATGGCCGAGATGAGCCTCAGGCCATTCGCGGCCTGGCCCACGTCGAACCCCTCGAGCTCGAGGGCGAGGGTGAGCATCTCGCGCGTGTCGCGGTCGTCGTCGACGATGATGACCTTCGGCCTGCGCTCGGTCTCGTCGCTCATCTAAGGCGCCTTGCCCTCGGGGTCGAACGGGACCTCCTCCAAGGAGCCATCGGCGTTGCGGACCAGCATCTCGATGCGCCGCTCCGCCTCGTCGAGCCGGCGGGTGGCCTCGTTCGCCAGCTTGACCCCCTCGGCGAACTTCTCGATCGATTGCTCGAGGCTCAGGGCCCCGGACTCGAGCTCGCCCACCACCCGCTCGAGCCGCGTGAGCAGGACGTCGTAGGTCTCGGCCCGGTCGGGCCCCGCATCCCGTCGCTCGGTCGCTTCGGTCACGCTCGCTCCCGCCTAGGCTTACCTAACAGAGCTCCCCCATGCCAGCAACCGCTCACCCCCTCACCGGCCGCGCCCCGGCAGCGGGTCCTCCCCGGCCTCGATCGAGGCGACGCGGGCGTCGAGCCAGCCTTCCCCGAGGGCCACCCGCAAAAGGTCCCCCGGGAGGACCGTCCGGCTGGCCTTGACGAGCCGGCCGTCGTGGAGGACGAGCGCGAAGCCGCGCTCGAGGAGCTTCGCCACGTTGGCCGGCTCGAGTCGGGCGCGCAGGCGCTCGAGGGCGAGGCGTTCTCTCCCGAGGGCGGTGGCCTGCCAGCGCGCCAGGCGGCGCGCGGCTTCCCCGGCCCGGCGCGAGAGCGCCCGCAGGCGGGCCCGCGGCTCGGTGGGCCCGAGCCGCTCGCGCAGGGCCTTGAGGCGGGAGCGCAGGGCCCTCTCCCTCGCCCGCAGGGCCGCCTCGGCCCGGTGGGCGAGGTCTTCCACGCGGTTGCGCTGCACGGAGAGCAGGTGGGCGGGGTCGGTGAGCTCGGCGCGCAGGGCGCGGATCTCACGCCGGCGGGCGACGAGCCCCTCGCTCACCCCGCGATGGAGACGGGCCCTCAGGGTGGCGAGGTGCGCCTCGAGCTCCTCCTTCACCGGCACCACCAGCTGGGCCGCGTGGGTGGGGGTGGCGGCGCGCACGTCGGCCACGAGGTCCGCCACCGTGAAGTCCACCTCGTGCCCGACCGCGCTCACCACCGGCACCGAGCAGGCCGCGATGGTGCGGGCCAGCCGCTCGTCGTTGAAGGCCCACAGGTCCTCCTGCGACCCTCCGCCGCGCGTGACCACCAGGACGTCGCAGCCGGCGCGGTCGAGGGCCCTGAGGGCGGCACAGACCTGGGCCGCCGCCCCCTCCCCCTGCACGCGGCAGGGGGCGACGAGCACCGGCATGGTCGGGTAGCGCCCGTGCAGGACCCGCAGGAGGTCGCGCAGGGCGGCGCCGGTGGGGCTCGTCGCCACCCCCACCCGCCGCGGCAGGACCGGCAGGGGCCGCTTGCGGGCGGGGTCGAGCAGGCCATCCTGCTCGAGCCGCTCCTTGAGCTGCCTGAGCCAGAGTGCCTGGGCCCCGGCCCCGCGCGGCTCGAGCTCCTGCACCACCAGCTGGTACTTGCCGTGGGGCGGATAGATCTCGATGAAGCCGCGCGCCACCACCTCCAGCCCCTCCTCGAGGGCGAAGGGGACCTTGCGCGCCTGGGAGGCCCACACCACCGCGGAGAGGGAGGCCTCCTCGTCCTTGAGGGCGAAGTAGAGGTGCCCGCTCGACTGCCGGCGCAGGCTCGCCACTTCCCCGGCCACCCACACCTCGCGGAAGCGAGGCTCGAGCTGGGCGCGGATGAGGCGCGTCAGCTCCCCCACGCCGAGCGGCCTCGGCCGCACCCGCGCGAACAGGTCGCCCGTCTCGCCCGGCTTGGGTGGCCCGCTCATAGCCCTCTTCTACCTCGCCCGCGAAGCGACCGCAGGCCCTCGCCCGGCCGGCCTGAGCGCGCCGAGGCGCCTCAGGAGCTCCCGCACCGCCTCGATCCCCGCCAGGCGGTAGGCCGCGCGCGTGGGCCCGGCCCCCACCCGCACCCCGATGACGAGGGGGGGGCCGAGGGCGAAGGCCGACTCGTCGGTGACGTCGTCGCCGAGGAACAGGGCGGTGTCGAGCCCGAGGCGGGCGAGCAGGGCGCGCACCGCGTCGCCCTTGTCGGGGAACTCCCCCGGCAGCACGTTCACCACCCGCTTGCCCGGGACGAGGCGCACGCCCTCGAGGCGCCGGGCAGAGGCCAGCACCGCCCGCTCCGCCTCCTCCCTTCGCGGGCCGAGCCCGTAGTGGACGGCGAAGGTGGCGCCCTTCTCCTCGAGGTAGACTCCCGGGACGCCCTCGAGGTCCCGCTCCATGCTGGCGCGCCAGGACCGCGCGCGCGCCCTGAGGGACCGCGGCAGGGGGCGCGGCCCTAGGAGCTCGAAGCCGTGGTTCCCGACGAGGTGCGGCACCACCCCCGCGGTCGCCCGCCGCAGGTAGTCGTAGGACCGGCCGGAGACGATGGCGCAGGGCCAGGCCCGCGCCAGGCGGGCGAGGAGCCTCCGCGTCCCGCCCGGCAGGGCGGCGCCGGCCGGATCGGCGACCAGGGGAGCGAGGACCCCGTCGTAGTCGAAGGCCAGGAGCGCTCGCGCCCGGGCGAGCCGCTCGAGGACCTCGCGCTGGCGAAGGGCGAGGAGGTCCCTCATGCGGCGCGCTGCGCCTGCTCGAGGGCCCGGTGCACGAGGTCGGCCAGCGCGGCGATGAAGTCCGGCCGGGTCCCCACCGCCTCGGCGCGGCCGTAGTAGGCGGCCCCGCCCGCGAGGGCGGCCTCGCGCGCCAGGATGTCGAGGTCGTAGAGCGTCTCGAGGTGCTCGGACACGAAGGCGATGGGCACGGTGACCACCGCTCGCCCGCGCGCGTGGGCCTTGAGGAAGGACACCGTGTCCGGGCCCAGCCACTCGGCCGGGCCGACCCGGCTCTGGTAGGTGAGCTGCCAGCTCTCCGGCGCGAGCCCGCAGCGCTCGGCGGTGCCGCGGGCCGAGATCTCCACGTACCCCGGGTAGGGGTCCCCGCGGCGCACCTGGCTCATGGGGAGCCCGTGGGCGCTGAAGACCACGAGGAGCCGGGACTCCAGGCCCTTGGGCACGCGGGCGACGGCCTCGGTCAGGGTCGCCGCCGAGGCCTTCAGCCAGAGGGGGTGGTCGTGCCAGCTGCAGATCTCGCACAGCGGCCGCTCCCTGGGCCAAAGGCGGCGGAGCTCCTTGAGGGAGCTGAGGCTCGTGGCGTTGGCCCACTGCGGGTAGAGCGGCAGGGCCACCGCGCGCTCGGCCCCGGCGGCGAGGGCCTCGGCCACCGCGGTGCCGGTCCCGGGCTCACCGCAACGCATGGCGAGGTGGGTGGTGAACGAGGGTCCGAGCGCGGCCGAGAGCGCCCGGGCCTGCGCGGCGGTGCGCTCGACGAGGGGGGAGCCTCCGCCGATGAGCGCGTACTTCTCGGCCGAGGAGGGCGCGCGCAGCTTGGCGATGGTCCAGGCGAGCGGGCGCCTGAGCGGGCCGAGCCCCGGGGGAAGCAGGTCCGAGAACAGGTCGTAGAGGTACGGACGCACCTCCGCGAGGTCGCGCGGCCCGCCCAGGTTCATGAGGAAGACGGCGGTCTGCATGCGGCTACACCGTGCGCGAGAAGGTGTTCTTCTGCCCGGCGTGGCGTGCGAGGTAGGCGTCGAAGAGCATGGCCACGTTGCGCACGAGGAGCTGGCCGAGCGGGAGCACCTGCAGCACCTGGCCGTCGAAGGTGACGAGGCCGTCCTCGACGAGCTCCCCCACCCCGCGACCGAGCGCCTCGGCCATGGCCTTTCGGGCCTGCGGCCCGAAGCGCTCGGCCACCTCGCCAAGGTCGAGCTTGAGCAGGCACATGACGCGGTTGATGACGAAGCGCCGCAAGACGTCGTCGGCGCTGACGGCGGCCCCGCGCTCGACCGGGAGGAGGCCAGCCACCACCTTCTCGCGCCACTCCTTGAGCCGGTGGGCGTTCTGGGCGTAGGCGCCGCCGAGGTCGGAGATCGAGCTCATGCCGAAGGCGACGGTGTCGGCGGCCGGCCTCACCGTGTAGCCCTGGAAGTTCCTGGTCAGGTAGCCCTCGGTCTGGGCGCGGGCGAGCTCGTCGGACTCGAGCGCGAAGTGGTCGAGCCCGATGAGGCGATAGCCGGCTCCGGTGAAGGCCTCGACGGCGGCCAGGAAGAGCTCGACCCGCTGCTCGGTCTTGGGCAGGGCCTCCTGCGGCAAGAGGCGCTGGTGCGGCTTCGCCCAGGGGACGTAGGCGAAGCCGAACACCGCCAGCCGGTCGGGCCGGATGGCGAGGATGCGCTCGAGGGTGCGCCGCCAGGTCTCGGGCGTCTGGTACGGCAGACCGTAGATGAGGTCGAGGTTCACGCCCCGGAAGCTGTGGCGACGGGCCGCCTCGACGAGCTCGCGCGTCTCGCGCTCCCCCTGGATGCGCCCCACCACCTCCTGCACCTTGCCGTCGAAGTCCTGGACCCCCATCGAGATGCGGTTGAACCCCAGCCCGGCCAGGGTCGCGACTTGAGCCTGGGTGGTGATGGCCGGGTCGATCTCGACCGCCTTCTCGGCGTCGTTCGTGAAGCGGAAGTGCCGGGCCAGGATCTCGTGGCAGCGGACGAGCTGCTTCTGGTCGAGGAAGGTGGGGGTGCCGCCTCCCCAGTGCAGCTGCGAGACCTCGCGGCGGCCCGGCAGGCGCCCGGCCACGAGCTCCACCTCCCGCTCGAGGACCTGGAGGTAGTCGTCGGCCCTCGTCCGGTCGTGGGTGGCGACCACGTTGCAGCCGCAGAAGCGGCACATCTCCCGGCAGAAGGGCAGGTGCACGTACACCGAGAGCGGGCCGTCCTCGCGGTTCGCCCGGGCGAGGTGCTCCTCGTACTCCCTGGCCCCGAAGGCGTCCGACCACTCGGGCGCGGTCGGGTAGCTCGTGTAGCGGGGCCCGGGCCGGTCGTACTTCCGGATGAGGGCTGGGGAGGGGATCTCGATCACGACCGGGTCCTCGCTTAAGGGCGGAAGGCGTGCACCGCCTCGACGAGCGCCTTCACCCTCTCCGGCGGCGTCTGGGGCTCCACGCCGTGGCCCAGGTTGAAGATGTAACCGGGCTCGTGGCCCACCGCCTCGAGGAGCGCTCTCGCCCGCGCGAGGAGGGTCGCCTCCGGCCCGAGCAGGAGGGCGGCGTCGAGGTTGCCCTGCAGGGCGAGGCGGGGCACGAGGAGCCGCGCCTCGGCGAGCGGGACGCGCCAGTCGAGCGAGAGGACGTCGAAGCCGAGCTCGCCGAGCGCGCGCAGGTGCGCCCCGAGGCCGGTCCCGAAGAAGATGGAGGGCACCCCCCCTCGCCGCGCCGCCTCGGCCAGTCGGGCGAGGTAGGGGAAGCTGAACTCGACGAGGTCCTCGCGGGCCAGCTCGCCGAGCCAGCTCTCGAAGACCTGCACCGCCTCGACCCCGGCCGCGATCTGGGCCTCGAGCTGGGCGACGGCGGCGAGGGTGAGCTTCTCGAACAGCGCGTGGGCCCCCTCGGGGTCGCTGTAGAGCAGGGTCTTGAGGCGGCTCATGCCCTGCTTGCCGCCCTCGACCGCGTAGCTCGCCACCGTGAACGGCCCGCCCACGAACCCGATGAGCGGTACGCGCCCCGAAAGGGCGCGCCGGGTGGCGCCGACCCCGGCGAGCACGAAGGGCAGGTCTCTCGCCGGATCCGGCACGCGCAAGGCAGCGATGTCGCTGCGGTTCCTCACCGGGTTCGCGATCCGCGGCCCGCCGTCGCCCTTGCCCTTCTCGCCCTTCTCGAAGGAGAGGTCGAGCCCCATGGCCGGGAGCGCGATGAGGATGTCGGAGAACAGGATGGCGGCGTCGAACCCGAACTCGGCGATGGGGGCCGCCGTCACCTCGGCAATGAGCTCGGGGGTGCGGCACAGCTCGAGGAACCCCACCTCGGCCCGGCGAGCACGGTAGCTCGCCTGGTAGCGGCCGGCCTGCCGCATGAGCCAGATGGGCACGCGATCGACCGGCTCGCGCCGGCACGCCTTGAGGAAGCGGTGGGTTTCGGGGGTCATGGGGGCCCGGCATCTTATCCGAGGTGGCCCTTCGAGCGCGACCGGGCCGGGCGGCGGACCGAGCCCGTGGGGAGGACCGGCCCACGAGCACGCCCCGCGCGGCCCGGCTGCTACACTCCCCACCGTCCGAAGGCTTCCGGAGGCGCCATGGCCCTTGGCTCGACCGCGACGCAGCTCCTCCTCACCCTCGCCACCGCGAGCACGCTCGCCACCGGCTACACGCTCGTCGCGAAGCCCGGGCCGGCAGGTCCGGCCGGTCCCTCCGGCGAGGCCGGTCCGGCGGGCCTGCCCGGGGCGACCGGCCCGGCGGGCCCCGAGGGGCCGCAAGGGCCCGAGGGCCCGCGAGGCCCCGCTGGCCCCTCGGCCGCCTTCAAGGGAGCCTCCACGCCGGACTTCGTCCTCCCCGGCTCCGGCGCAAACGAGGTGACGAACCTGCTCGCCCTGCGCTTTCGGGCTCCCTCCGCCGGCGCGGTCCACGCGTCGGCCACCGGCTACTGCAACGTCCCCTCGGCGGCGACCGCCACCCACTACGCGGTGTACGTCGCGGCGGCGCCGGACGCGCCGCATGAGGCCTCGCTCCCCACCGCCGCGTTCGTCCGCTTCCCCGAGGGCGCGAGCATGGTCCAGGTGCCCTTCGCGGTGGGCCGCACCCTCGCGGTGAAGCCCGGGGCGAACGCGCTCTACCTGAACTTCCAGAACTTCAGCGGCCTGGCGGGCTACAGCTGCGAGGCCGAACTCGTGGCTTTTTTCAGCGCCACCCAGCTCCCCTGAGGAGTCGGCCGGGCGAACGCCTCCCCGGCCGGTGCGATCGCTCTACGGGGCCGGCGGGTCCAGGGCCGCGAAGGCCCTCGCCACTTCGAGGGCGCTTTGGCCAGCGAGCCGCACCGTCTTCCGCCGGCCGCGCGCGCCCCGCACGATCTCGACCTCCGACCCTCTCACCGAGAGCGCCTCGGACAGGAAGCGAACGAGGGCGGCGTTGGCCGCGCCGTCCACCGGGGGGGCGGCGAGCGCGATCTTGAGCCGGCCCCCGTGCTCGCCCTTCGCCTCGGTGCGGGAGGCGCGCGGCACCACCAGGACCTCGAGGAGCGCGCCCCCCGGACCGTCCTTCACGAAGCTCACGGCGCGAGCCCCACGAGCGCGATGTGCGCGCGGTCGGCGCGGCGCGCCATCTCGTCCTCATCCATGACGAGGGTCTGGCCCGCCTCGACGGCCAGCACGCGCGCCTTCACCTCGCGCATGACCTCGACGGTGTCGGGGCCGACCGCGGGCAGGTCGAAGCGCCGGTCCTGCTGCGGCTTCACCGCCTTCACCACCACCGCCCCGCTCGCCAGGGCTCCGCCGCGCCGGATGCAGGCGTCGGTCCCCTCGATGGCCTCCACCGCCAGGGCCACCCGGCCCTTCACCACCACCGTCTGGCCGAGGTCGAGGCGGCCGATGCCGCGCGCCAGCTCCAGGCCGTAGCGGGCGTCGGCCCACTCCTCGTCGGTCGGGGCGCGGCGCCCCAGGATCCCCTCCCTCGCCAGCCGGTCGGAGAGGAAGGGGGTCGGATCCAGGACCGGGAAGCCCTGCTCCTCGAGCCAGCCGGCCACGGCGCGCAAGAGCCGGTCGTCGCCGCGCACCGCCACCCGCGCGAGGAGCTTCAAGCCCGCGGCGTCCACCCAGGCGTCCCGGAAGAAGCGCGCCTTCGTCACCCCCCCGAGCATGACCACCCCCTCGGCGCCGCCGGCGCGCAGGGCCGCCACCGCCTTGCCGAACTCGCCGAGCTTCACCCAGGTGAAGGCGTCGCTCGTCGCCTCGAGCTCGCGCAGGGCCTGGTGGACGAAGGCCACCACCACCACCCGGTGCCCGGCCCGCCGCGCGCTCTCGGCGAAGAGGAGCGGGAAGCGCCCCCCGCCCGCGATGAGCCCGATGGTCGACACCCTGAGAAGGACCCCCTCTCGCCGCGGCCGGGGCTTCCCCCGCCCGCGCGCTCTCTAGCGGACGAGCCCGCGCTCCCCGACGCCCTCCAGGAAGGCGACGAGGTGCGCGATCTCGGGCGCCTCCGGGTAGGCGGCCCGCAGCTGCTCGCAGGCC
>DATJVF010000385.1:0-4633 GCA_035501995.1 Anaeromyxobacteraceae bacterium | reverse complement strand
GAAGCCTCGGCGAGCCCTTGAGCGGGAGCGGTCGTCGCCCGCCCCCTCCCACGCTGCCGGGCTTAACCCCACGCGGCGCTCGGGGGTGGGGTACAGCAATGGGGGTCCGACGCCCGGGCCACCTGAAGGGCGCGGGTACATACCGCGCGAATTTCCTGCGACGCGGGCCGGGGTGCCCTCGTCGGGTCGGCGGGAACTCTGGCGGCGCCAGCGAGGTTGTAGAGAGCATGAGCGATGAGCGACCGGCCGTCGTCGTGATCGTGCGCCCTGCTACCCCCCTGCAGAAGTCGCGGCAGATTCTGAACTGGCTCCGCTGGCTCCTCCCCGCGGCGCTCCTCATCGTGTCCGATGCGCCACTCACCAGCGTGGCCGACGTCGACCGCCTGATCACCATCGACGCGGACGCCGTCGAGTCCGGCCCCCTGTCGGTCGCCGACGCGCTGACCCGCGAGCGCCCGGCGACCCCAGGTAGCTTCACCGGCGGGCGCTGACCATCTCCCTCGCCGCCGGAGAGGCAGCCTCTCTGTATTCACCTTTGGTGAATACAGATGCACCCGTCGCCCAGGGCCGCTCGGTCCCCGACCGTCCCCGGCCCCGTCCGGCGACAGGCGCGGCAGCCCCCAGGCACCGCCCCGAGGGGCGGCGTCGGTTCGGCTCCCGGTCCGTGGGCCCCAAGACCGGGTGAGGCGAGATGTCGCAGTCCGTGGCCCCGGTACCGGGTGGCCCGGCGCGGCGAAGGAGGAGGGCCTCTGCCCCGCGCCCGGACGCGCGGTGAGCCCTGGCCTTGGGGCCCGGAGCGACGAGCGCCGGGCCCGCCAACCGAGCGGGATTCCAGGGAAGGTGAGCTCGACCTGGCCCGGGAGGACCACCGCCGCGCCCACCTCGGTCCTACCTCGCCTCACCGCCCCGGGGTCGCCCCGGTACCGCTCATGCCGGCTTGCGAAGGACCTCGCCCGAGGCGGCCCCCGGGCGGCCCAGCCTCCTCGCGTCGAGGTGTTTGATATACGGAGAGGCCGGGGCGACGGCCGCCGGGGGACGGCCAGGCCAAGGCCAGGGGAGGTCCCGTGAACTATCCGGTCTGGGAGCTCGAGATGGGCGGCGGTCTGCTCATCGCGCTCGTAGCGGTCACGCACGTGTTCGTGTCCCACTTCGCGGTGGGCGGGGGCCTGTTCCTCGCGGTGGCGGAGGCTCGCGCCTACCGGCGCGGTGACGAGGCGCTCCTCGCCTGGTTGAAGCGCCACTCCAAGTTCTTCGCGCTGCTCACGCTGGTCTTCGGCGCGATGAGCGGGGTGGGGATCTGGTTCACCATCGGCCTCGTCCACCCCGCGGCCACCTCCGCGCTCATCCACCTCTTCGTGTGGGGATGGGCCATCGAGTGGGTCTTCTTCTTCGTGGAGATCGCCTCCTCGCTCGTCTACGCAGCGACCTGGGAGCGCCTCGACCGGCGCACGCACCTCGCCATCGGGTGGATCTACTTCGTCTCGGCGTTCATGAGCCTGGTGGTCATCAACGGGATCCTCACCTTCATGTTCACGCCCGGGCACTGGCTCGTCTCGCGGTCGTTCCTCGACGCGTTCTTCAACCCCACCTACTGGCCCTCGCTCGTCGTCCGGACGCTCGGGTGCGTGGCGTTCGCGGGCCTCTACGTGCTGGCGACCGCCTGGCGTGAGCCCCCCGAGCACCGGGCGAGCCTCGCCCGCTACGCCGCCTGGTGGGCCATCCCGGCCACGGTGGCCGGGCCGCTCGCAGCGCTCATCTACTTCCGCGCGGCGCCGGGCGCCTTCGAGATCGGGGGGGCCATCCCGGCCGCCGCCCATGCGCTGAAGCTCGTCATGGTGGCGGCCGTCCTCTACGCCGTGCTCCTCGCGGCGGTCGCCCTGCTCGCCCGCCGGCGGCCGCGCCTGGTGTCGCTCCCGGTCGGCCTCGCCCTGCTGGTGCTCGGCTACCTGTCGATCGGTTCGGCCGAGTTCATCCGCGAGTCCCTGCGCAAGCCCTTCGTGATCGGAAACCCGAGCGGCGGCTACCTGTACGTGAACGGGCTCACCGCGCCCGAGGTCGAAGCCACGCGCCAGGGCGGCCTCCTCGCGCGGGCCAAGTGGGTCACGCCGCCATCCGAGCGGGTCGGCGACGACCGCGCGGCCGGCGCCCAGATCTTCCGGGTGGCCTGCCGCGGCTGCCACACGCTCGGCGGGTACCGCGCCATCCGGAACCTCGTCGAGGGCAAGCCGGTCGACACCATCGCCACCATGATCCGCACCCTCGAGAAGCGACGGGGCCACATGCCGCCCTTCCCGGGCGACGAGGGCGAGCAGCGTGCGCTCGCTCGCTACCTGGCCAGCCTCGGGGGCGCCGTCGAGGTGCCCGCGGAGCCTTCGACCGGCGAGCCCCTGGCGGCGGGGAAGAAGGTGATGGAGGGCTTCTGCCTCTCCTGCCACGTCCTCGACGGTCCGGCCCAGGACAACCCGCTCAAGCCGAAGATCAAGGGGTGGTCGGCCGACCTCGCCTACGACAACGTCGGCAAGCTCTCCAAGCTGAACGCCGCCATGATCGACTTCGACGGGTCGGACGCCGATCGCAGGGCGCTCGCCGCCTATCTCTCCCACCTGGGTTCGGAGTAACGCCATGCTCGACACCTCCGTCGTCGCCAGCGTCGACCCCATTCCGCTCCCGGCCCCCACCTGGCTCCTCACCTTCTTCCTCCTCTTCACCTTCGTGCTCCACGTCGTTCCGATGAGCGTGACCCTCGGGGGAGGCTTCTGGGCCATCTGGGCGGCCGGCCGGGCGGACCGGCCGGCCTACCGGGAACTGGCGGCGCGCCTCGGCCGCTGGCTGCCCTACTGGACCGCCGCCGCGGTGACCACCGGCGTGGCGGTGCTGCTGTTCCTGCAGGTGCTCTACGGACCGGTGTTCTACGCGGCGAGCGTCGTCCTCGCCTGGCCGTGGCTGTCGGTCATCGGGCTCCTCCTCGTCGGCTACTACGGCTACTACTTCCGCGCCTACCGGTTCGCGAAGAACCCCACCGCCGCCTTCTATGTCGGCGTGGTGGCCTGGCTGGCGTTCGCCCTCATCGCCTTCATCTTCGTGAACCAGATGACGCTCATGCTGCACCCCGAGCGCCATCTCGGCCTGTACCTCGCGAGCGCGCGCGGCCTCCACACGAACCTCGCCGAGCCGACCCTCCTCCCCCGCTACTTGCACATGCTGGTGGGGGCGGTGGCGGTGGCGGCGCTCTGGGTGGCCGGACTCGGAGCGCTCGCGCTGCGGCGCGGGGAGAGCGAGGCCGGGCGCGCCGTGCTCGTCCTCGGGGCGACCGGATTCATCAGCGCCACCGCCCTTGAGATGCTCCTCGGGTTCTTCTTGCTCCTCGCCCAGCCGCACGAGGTCCTGAGCGTCGTCGCGTCCGGCGCGGCCGGCCCCCTCGGCCTCGTCCTTGCCCTGGCGCTCGCCCTGTCGGCGATGCGCATCCTCCTCAAGGCGCGCACCTCGAACTCGCCCTCGACCGCCGTCCTGGTGGGCGCCGGCCATCTCGTGGTGGTGATCGTCCTCATGGTGCTCATCCGCCACCTCACCCGCCAGGCGACCCTCGGCGGGGCGCTGGCGATCTCGGCCATGCCCGTCGCTCCGCAGTGGGGCCTCATCCTCGCCTTCGTGGTCCTGCTCGTGGCCGGGCTCGCGACGGTCGGGTGGATGCTGCGGGCCCTGTCCCTGGCCAAGGCGGCACGCCCCGGGTGAAGCGAGCGACCTCCAGGAAGGCCGCGGCGTCCGGGCGAGCCCCGGAGGCCCCGGCCGCCCACCGCCTCACCCCGGCCCGGGCGGCGCCGAAGCCTCCGGCGAGCGCCCGGGTTCTCCATTCCGAGCTCGAGGAGAGCTGGCGTGCCGACCGCGTCTGACCTCTCTTCGCCGAACGCCCTGGGCTCGCGGGGCGCGCTCCGCGAGCGCCTGGCCGGACCGTTCCTCACCCTCCTCGTGGTGCTGGCCCTGGAGGCGCTCGGCGCCGCCGGGTTGAGGATCCCCAACCCGGTCCTGGTCCTGGCGGTCGCCATCGTCGCCTCCGCCTACCTGGGCGGCGTCCTGGCCGGGCTCATGAGCGTGTCGGTGACCTTCGCCTATACCCTCGTCGCCTGGTCGAGCCCGGGGCGGCTCCTCCACTACAGCGCGGAGGACGTGCGCCGGCTGGTCGTGCAGGCGCTCACCATGCCGACCATGGCCGTGCTGGTGGGCGCGCTCCAGGCCCGGAGCGAGCGGAGGATCCGCGACCTCGCCCGCACCCTCGCCCAGGTGAAGCAGCTCGAGGGCCTGATCCCCATCTGCATGTACTGCAAGAAGATCCGCCAGGACAGCGGCTACTGGGAGCGGCTCGAGGCCTACCTCAGCACCCGCGCCAACGTCACCTTCTCGCACGGTATCTGCCCGGACTGCGAGGGCAAGTTCACTCGCTGAAGGCCGCCGCGGGCCCGACCGGGCCCGCGGCGCTGCCGAGGCGAGGCGCTCCTCCGAGGACCGTGGCGGGGCGGCGAGCGCCCGGGAGCCGGCCTCGATCCCCGGGCCACCCCGCCTCGGCTCATCGCCCGCGCAGCCGAGGGAGGACGTCCTCGATCGGCCGTCGGCCAGCCACGCGGAGGGGGCGGCGAGC
>DATJVF010000384.1:0-2583 GCA_035501995.1 Anaeromyxobacteraceae bacterium | reverse complement strand
GGCCGGCGTGGACGCGGTGGGTGGGCTCCTCGCCGAGACGGTCCTGCTCGCGGCGCCGGCGTTCGCCCTGGTGTTCCTCCGCGCCCGGGCGGGTGTGGCCGCTTTCGGCCGGGACCTCCCGACGAGCCTTTTGCTCGCGGCCGCAGGACCCATCACGGCCGTCCCCCTGGTCTGGTTCGCCCTCGGCGTCCAGCGACTAAAGCTCTCCACCGTCGGGGTCCTCCAATACGTGACCCCGACGCTCCAGTTCCTCCTGGCGGTGGCCCTCTATCACGAGTCGTTCGGCTCGGCCCACGCCGTCGCGTTCGGGTTCATCTGGTCTGCCCTCGCCCTCTACACCTGGGACGCGCTGCGAGCCCTTCGCGCCGGCCCCCCGGAGCCCGGGGCGGTCCTCCCGACCCCTCCCATCGAGGGCTAGACCCCTCGCTCGACCTTGCGGTTGCCCGCGCGGATCGGGAACCATTGAAGGCCCTTACGCGGAGGTCGGTCATGATCCCGGAGCGCGTCGACGCGTACCTGAAGCAACACCATCCTGCCTGCGAGCACAGCGCTCACCAGCGGACGGTGGCGGCGCAGCGGGTGGCCGCCGTCGAGCACGTGAGCGGCGATCGGATGGCGAAGACCGTGGTGGTGAGCCTCGACGGCGAGCAGGTCCTGGCCGTCGTGGCGGCGGACCGGAAGGTGGACCTCGGGGCACTGGCGCTCTCGACCGGCGCGAGCCATGCGGACCTCGTGCCCGAGGCCCAGTTCGAGGAGCGGTTCATCCCCTGCGAGGCGGGCGCCGAGCCGCCCCTGCGCCTGTTCGGGATCCCCATCTACGTGGACGCGGCCCTGGCGCGCGAGCCGTGGTTGGTGATGCGCGGCGGGACCCACGAGGACGCGATCCGCATGCGCACCGACGAGTGGCTGGACGTGGAGAACGTCCGGGTGGTGCAGGGGCTCGGCCGGGTCGAGTTCGAGCACTGAAGGCGCGGGAGGTAGGAGGGGGCGCTTTCCGAAAGACCCGCCCTACTTCCCCACCACCCAGACCCGTGCCCCGGCGAGCGCTCCCAGGGCCGCCCCCCGGGCGGCGCGGTGGAGCTCGGCGAGGGAGCGGGCGCCCTCCTCCGCGATCCGGAGGGCGAGAAACGCACTCGCGAAGCGGCCGAGAGCCGAGAGCGCGAAGAGGACCTCGAGCCCGTGGCCCCGGATCGCTCCCAGGGTCGAGAGCGGCCTCGGAAGCGCGCCGGCCAGCGCACCACCGCCCCAGGTGGCAACCGCGTAGGCCGCACCGCCCGCCATGGCGAAGACGGCGAGGTAGTAAGGCCGGTCCCGCCGCGGCGCGACCGAGAGCGGGAGCGAGAAGCTCGCGAGCCCATGCCCGCTCCAGGCCACCCCCCCGACCACCGCGTCGATGGCGATGGGCCAGACGAACCCCGGGGCGGTGGTGAGCCACACGAGCGGGAGCACCGCCGCCGCGAAGGAACAGGCCGCAAGGACGGGACGGGCTCCGAAGCGGTCCAGGGCCCGGCCCCAGAGTGGAGCGGCGAGGATGCGGGCCACCGCCCCGCCGGCGGCGTGGATCGCCGCCACCGTGTAGCCGACCCGAAGGGTGTGCAAGAGGTGGAAGGTGAAGAAGGCCCCGCCCACCCCGACCGACGCGTTCCAGGCGACTTGATAGGCGAGAAGGGAACGCGCCTCCACGTCCTTGAGCGGCCTCGCCGCGGCCTCGAGGCTGGGAGCTCTCGGCGGCGGGCCGGGAGGGTCGTGCTGCTTTCCCATGAGCACGGTCGTGACGAGACCGAGTAGACACGCCGCACCGGCGAGCCCGGAGAGCGCGAGGCCGGCCAGTCCACGCGAGGTGACCACGTCGAGGAGCCGCGCCACCAAGACGCCGCACAGGGTTCCGCCGAGGGTGCAGAGCGCCGTCCGCCGCCCGAAGTAGCGGCCTCGAAGGGCCTCGGGAACGAGTTCGCCCATCCAGGCCGTCCAGGCATTGTTGCCAAACACCCCGAGGACCGCGGAGAGCGCCGCGACGCCGATGAGGAGCGCTCGAGCGCTCGCCGGGGGAAGGTTCATGAGCGGGAGGAAGGCGAGAGGCAAGAGCGCCTCGCGAGAGAGGCCCACCGCCGCGATCGCCACCCGCCTTCGCCCCAATAGGGCGGTCGTCCAGGCAGAGGGCAGCTGAACGAGCTGGGCGAGCTGGGGCAGCGCCGCGAGCGCACCGACCTCGAGGGGCGTCGCGCCAAGGTGAAGAGCCCAGCCCGATAGGATGGTCGGACCGGCGCAGGCGTTCACGAGTTCCGCACCGAACCCCTCGGCCGTCGAGGCGCGCAACGACCGCCTGAGACGGCTCTTCGGACCGAGGACGCGCCCCCCGGCGAGGGGTGCCGAGGCGAGAAGCCCGGCCGCCGGCGCAGCGGCGAGGAGCGCGAGGCCCGACAGGATTCCGGAGAAGTGGCGGCGAAGGTTCACCACGGGGGGGTGGCCTACCCGACAGGGGGCCAACCCCGACTTAACACTCGGCTCGACCCGGAGTCAGGAGGCGACCAGGCGAGCACCAATGGTCGCTGCAAGGAGCACATCTCCCTACCGGCTCACGGC
>DATJVF010000383.1:0-6351 GCA_035501995.1 Anaeromyxobacteraceae bacterium | reverse complement strand
CTCCCAGCCGAACAGCGACAGCGTGTCCCTCCAGGCCTGCGTGCTCGACCTGTCCAGCACCGGCGTCAGCGGCACCGCCACCATCAGCGGGACCTTGACGGCCGACCCCTCGGCCGGCACCGCCAGCTGGAGCTTCTCGGTGGCCATGAACTTCTCGGAGCAAGGGATGACCGCCTCCGGCACCTACAGCTTCAGCGGCTAGGTGGCCGTCACCGCCAGCACCGTCAAGGCCACCCTGCTCGCCGACCTCAACGCCACCGCCACCGGCACCGAGAACGGCCAGAGCGTGACCGCCACCATCGGCGCCGCCGAGAGCCTGGTCGTCGACCTCGCCTACGAGTCGAGCCCCACCAGTTGCGTGACCGGCGGCACGGTCGAGGCGAAGTTCGTCTGGACGACGCTCCCCTCGGGCGCGACCTCGACCCAGTTCCCGAACCAGGCCGCCAAGGTGACCTTCACCAGCACCGGCGGCGGCTGCGGGGTCGCCACCATCGTCACCTCGCCCTGACGGGCGGCCGGCGGGCCCGCGCGCGCCGCGCGCGGGCCCGGCCGCCCTCCCCGCCGGAGGGAAGGGCGCGACGCCGCCCGCGCCGGCGACGCCTCCCCGCCGAAGGTGGCATGATGCGGCGCCGTGAACCTGCGCCTCTTCGTCGCGCTCGACCCCCCCGACCTCGTGCGGCGCCGCCTGAGCGCGCTCTCGGCCGAGCTCAGGCGGGCCCTCGGGACACAGGTGGGCGAGGTGCGCTGGGTGGACCTCGACAAGGTGCACCTCACCCTGCAGTTCCTGGGCGCGGTGCCCGAGGAGCGCCTCCCGGCCGTCCGCGCCACGGTGGAGGCGGCCGCGGAAGGCGCGGCCCCCCTCCACCTCGAGGTGCGCGGGGCGGGCGCCTTCCCGAACGCGCGCCGGGCGCGGGTCCTGTGGGCCGGCGTGGAGGGGGAGCTCTCCGCGCTCGGGGAGCTCGTCCTCGCCCTCGGGCGCGGCCTCGCCCCGCTCGGCTTTCCCCCCGAGGAGCGCGCCTACAGCCCCCACCTCACCCTCGGGCGGGCCCGCGACCCGCGCGGCGTGGGGGGTCTCGCGGCGGCGCTCGGACAGGCCGCCGCCCTGCCGGGCGCCCCCTGGCACGCGAGCGAGGTGGTCCTCTTCGCGTCCCACCTCTCCCCGCAGGGGCCGCGCTACGAGCCGCTCCTGCGCGCCGGCCTCGGCCGGGGGAAGGCCCGGGGCCCCCTCTAGCCCGGAGGGCGCGAGGCGACCCTCTTCGCGACCAGGGCGCGCAGCGCGGCCGGGTCGAACGGCTTCTCGATGACCGGGTTGGCGATGCGGGCCACGAAATCGCTCGCGTGGGGGGTGTAGGCGCCGCCGGTGAGGAAGACCATGGCCGGCAGGACCTCCGGGGCGCTCTTCGCCAGCTCCGCGTGCAGGTCGATCCCGCTCATGCCGGGCATCATGAGGTCGCACAGGACGACGTCGTAGCGCTCGCCCCTCGAGAGCCGCCCGAGGGCCTCGCGCGCCGAGCCGACCAGGATCACCTCGTGCTTCGCGAGGATGCGCGCGATGGTGGAGGCGATCATGGCGTCGTCGTCGACCACCAGCACCCGGCCGCGCGCCGGGCTCTTGGCCGCGCCCTCGCCGGAGGGGTCCGGCCCGCAGGCGATGGCCGGGCGGCCCTGGGCCGGGAGCAGGACCCGGAAGCAGGCCCCGGCGCCGGGGGTGCTCTCCACCTCGATGAGCCCGCCCAGCCCGAGCACGATCTCGCGGCAGATGTAGAGCCCGAGCCCGGTCCCCACCCCCACCGGCTTGGTGGTGAAGAAGGGCTCGAACAGGTGGGGCCGCACCTCGTTCGGGATGCCGCCGCCGGTGTCGCGGATCTCCACCACCACGTGGCCCTCTCGGTCGGTACGGGTGGCGACCCGGATCTCGTTGGCCTTGGCGTCGCCTTCCGGGATGGCCTGGACCGCGTTCAGGACCAGGTTCAGGAAGACCTGGCCGAGCCGCGCCTCCTCGGCCTCCACCGGCGGGACGTCGCGCCCGAACTCGCGCACGAGCCGCGCCCGGTGGCGGATCTCGTTCCAGGCCATCTTGACGGAGCTCTCGAGCACCCGCTGCACGTCCACGGCGATGCGCGACCCGTCGTCGCCGCGCGAGAAGATCTTGAGGTCGCGCACGATGTCGCGCACCCGCTCCGCGCCCACCCGCACCTCGCTCACCGCCTCGCCGAGGTCGCGCAGGGAGTCCGCGCGGGCCGGGCCCTCGAGGCCGCGCTCGAGCTCGCCGAGCGTGTCGGAGATGAAGGTGAGGTTCGTGAGCACGAAGGCGAGCGGGTTGTTGATCTCGTGGGCCACCCCGGCCGCCAGGGTGCCCACCGACACCATCCGGTCGGTGAGGAGCAGGCGCGCCTGGCTCCGGCGCTCGGTGAGGTCCTGGCAGGTGGCGACGGCGTGGCTCACCTCGCCCGCCGCGCCCGGGATGGGCGCGACCCAGAGGTCGTTGTGGTAGAGCGTGCCGTCCTTGCGCCGTAGGGCGCTCTCGCCTCGGTAGGCTCGCCCGGCCTCCAGGCTCGGCCGGGCGAGCTCGAGCGCGTTCGCGGCCCCTTCCGGGAAGAGCGCCGCGGTCTTCTGCCCGACGAGGTCGGCCGCGGCGTGGCCGGTCGCGGCGAGCAGGGCCCGGTTCACGAAGGCGATGATCCCCTCCTTCGTGGTCACGAAGACCGGGGTGGCCGCGGCGTCGAGCGCGGCCGCGAGCAGATCGGCCAAGGCCGGTCCCGCCGGCGGGAGCAAACCGTCCGCCCCTGGGGCGCCATGCGATATCAGGCCTGCCTCCCTTCAGCGCTCTCGAGTTCGACGCGATCGTGCCATCCGCGTGCCACCTGACCCGGGCCCCCGCACGGAGGACGAGGCCACAGGCTCCTGTAATGTCGCGGTTCCTCGGGACGTCGGCCCGATCGAGGTCACGGGTGAGATAATACCCGGGTCGGCGCGGGCCGGGTCGACCCATCCGCCTCCCCGGAGCGCCAGAAGCTTGACAGGTACTCATCCGTTCAGTATCTCGTGGCCATGCCCCGCTATCGCGCCTCTGTCAGAGACCGCTGCTAGAGAGGGGCCTCACGCCGAGAACGACGCGGGTTCGCGTCGCAGGGAGACCACAGGATGCCCGTCGGACCGGAGAAGGAGAAGGCGATCGAGCTGGCGGTCTCGTCCATCGAGAAGGCCTTCGGCAAGGGCTCGATCATGCGCCTCGGGAACGAGGAGGCGCTCGTGAAGGACGTGCAGGCGGTCTCGACGGGCTCCATCTCGCTCGACATCGCCCTCGGGGTGGGCGGCCTGCCACGCGGCCGGGTCATCGAGATCTACGGCCCCGAGTCGTCGGGCAAGACCACCCTCGCCCTCCACTGCCTCGCCGAGGCCCAGAAGGCGGGGGGCATCTGCGCCTTCATCGACGCCGAGCACGCGCTCGACGTCGGCTACGCGCGCCGTCTCGGCGTGCGGACCGACGACCTGCTCATCTCGCAGCCCGACACCGGCGAGCAGGCGCTCGAGATCACCGAGACCCTGGTGCGGTCGGGGGCCGTCGACGTGCTGGTCATCGACTCGGTGGCCGCGCTCGTGCCCCGCGCCGAGCTCGAGGGCGAGATGGGGGACGCCCACATGGGCGTGCAGGCGCGCCTCATGAGCCAGGCCTTGCGCAAGCTCACCGGCACCATCTCCAAGTCGCAGACCATCGTCATCTTCATCAACCAGATCCGCATGAAGATCGGGGTCATGTTCGGCAACCCGGAGACCACCACCGGCGGCAACGCCCTCAAGTTCTACGCCTCGCAGCGCCTCGACATCCGGCGCATCGGGACCATCAAGGACGGCGAGCAGGTGGTCGGCAGCCGGACCCGGGTCAAGGTGGTGAAGAACAAGGTCGCCCCTCCCTTCAAGGAGGTCGAGTTCGACATCATGTACGGCCACGGCATCAGCCGCGAAGGCGACGTGCTCGACCTCGCCTCGAACGAGAACGTGGTGGAGAAGAGCGGCGCCTGGTTCAGCTTCGCCGGCGAGCGCATCGGCCAGGGCCGCGAGCAGGCCAAGGCCTTCCTGCGCGATCACCCCCAGATCCTGGCCGAGGTCGAGGCGAAGCTCCTCGAGCGCTTCGGCGTCAAGAAGGGGCCCGCCGAGCCGGCCGCCCCGGCCGAGGAACCCGAGGAGAAGAAGCCCCGGGTGAAGGCGGTCCGCTAAAGGCCCAAGCTGGCGCGAGCGCTCGAGGGGGCCGGCCGGCGCCCGCCCCCACGCCTCGGGACCGCTTCGCGGTAGTATTTCCCTCGCCGTGCACGTCGACCTCGCAGAGAAGAGCTGGCTCCTCGACCTCGTCGACGCCCTGCTCAAGACCTACGACCCCGCGGCGGCCCTGCTGCGGCTCCCCCCCGAGCTGCGCGGGGCGGATCCCGAGGGCCCGAGCCTGGAGGCGCGGGCGCGCACCCTCCTCGTCCGCTCGATGCGGCGCAAGTTCCTCGACCAGGGGCCGGCTGGCGCCGCCGAGTCGGGACCGGCCGCCGAGGACGCCTTCCTCGGCCCCATCGAGGGCCACCTGGGCCTGGCCCTCGACATCGCGCTCGTGCACGGCGCCCCCTTCGAGCGAGGGCGGCGGCGGGCCGAGCTCCTCGCCCTGTGCGCCGCCCTCGTCGGCCTGTTCGACGCGCTGCGCGCGGCCGATCCGGCCCGTCCCGGCGGCGGGGCAACGGCGGCCGTGCGGCGCGCGGCCGTGCGCGCCGGCGCCGAGCTCAAGGCGCGCGACTACCCGGCCGGCGACCCCAAGGGCGGCCTGGCCCTCAGGGTCGGGGTGCTCTCCATCCAGCGCCGCCACCTGGCGCGCCTCGCCATCGCCTACTACGGCGGGGGCCTGGACCTCGCCACCGCCCGCCGATTCCACGAGGTCGCCTCCGGTGACGCCGCGCTGCTCGTCGAGGCGCTCGTGGGGCTCGCCTCGGCCCCGGGCGCGCTCGGCCCGCGCCGCCGGCGCATCTGCCTCGCCCAGGTGGGGAGCCTGCACCTGCCGCGCGCCTTCGCCCAGAAGGCGCGCCAGGCGGTGCGGAGGCCCCGGCCGCTCGCGGAGCTGGCCCGCGCCGCCCCCTTGCGCCTGCGCGCCTTCCTGCTCGAGCAGCTCCTCCTCTCCGAGCTCGCGAGCGGCCTGCCCTCCCCGGCCCGCGCCGCCGCCCTGCAGGCCTTCGCCGCCGAGTCCCAGATCCCGGAGGACCAGGTGGCGGCCCTCGAGGTCGAGGCGGCCCAGCTCCACGCCGAGCAGCAGCACTGGCTGGAGGGCGCGCCGGCGGCCTCGCCGGTCGACGAGGAGGAGCTGGCCCAGGACTGGGAGGGCTTCGCCGACGAGATGATGGACCGGGTGGCCACCGCGGTCACCGAGAACCTCGAGGCCATCGTCACCGAGATCCGGGAGACCGGCGAGCTCGGCCAGCTCCTCGCCAAGGCGGCCGGCGGCCACACCCTCACCGCCGACGAGCGCGTGAAGGTGAAGGCCCAGCTCATCGACCTCGCCAAGGCCGTCCCGGCCCTCGCCATCTTCGCGGCCCCCGGCGGCATGCTCCTCTTGCCGCTGCTCGCGAAGCTCCTCCCCTTCAACGTCCTCCCCTCGGCCTGGGACCACAAGGAGAAACGCGGCTCGGGCGGCAAGGGGGGCGCCCCGCCCCGCCCCTGACACGCCCTCCGGTCCGCGAGGCCCTCTAGGAGGCCCCGGCCGGCGAGGCTTCGGCGAGCGCCTCCCGCCGGCGAGCGACGTCCTCTTCCAGGACCGCGATGGTCGCCCCGAGCTCGGGGCAGCGGGGCGACGCGGCGCGCAGGGCGGCGAGGACCCCCTCCAGGCGTTCGAGGTGGCGCGCATCGCGCTCCTTCAGGAGGCCGACCACCTCGATGAGCTGCCGGTAGAAGCCGCGCAGCTCGTCCCTCTTGCGCAGCCCCCGGCTCGCCGGGTAGCGCCCCTCGGCGAGGCGTGCCAGGAAATGGCTCATCACGTGGATGGGGCCGGCCACCCGGTGGGTCATGACGAAGCCGAGCACCCCCAGCGCGGCCGCCGAGAGGACCCCGATGCCGTAGAGCGCCCAGACGAGCTGGCGGAGAGCACCCTCGACGAGCGAGCGCTGCTCCGGGTCGCGCACCACGGTCTCGACGAGCTGCTGGTGCGCCTGGTACGTCCAGAGGCCGAACAGCACCGCCAAGACGAGCCCCCACGCCATGAGCAGGAGGATGTACTTGAGCTGGAACGCGCGATCGACGAGATAGATGCGACGTGGGTGGCGCATGAAGGTCCCCGATCGGGGCCATTCTAGCGCGCCTCGGGTTCGTCCCCGCAACGAGGAACGC
>DATJVF010000382.1:0-5042 GCA_035501995.1 Anaeromyxobacteraceae bacterium | reverse complement strand
GGCCCCGGCCTTGGCCTTCTTCTTGGGCTTCTCGGCGACCAGCGCCTCGGTGGTCAAGAGCAGCGAAGCCACCGACGACGCGTTCTGCAGCGCGGTGCGCTCGACCTTGGTCGGGTCGATGACCCCGGACTCGAGGAGGTCCTCAAACACCTCGGTCTGCGCGTTGAACCCGAATCCCCCCTTGCCCTGGCGGATCTTGTCGATGACGACCGCGCCCTCGTGGCCGGCGTTCTCGGCGATGCGGCGGGCCGGGTGCTCGAGGGCCTGGCGCACGATCTCGACCCCCAGGGCCTCGTCGGGGGTCTCGCGCTTCAGGGCCGCGAGCGCCGGCAGGGTGCGCAGGTAGGCCACCCCGCCCCCCGGCACGATCCCCTCCTCCACCGCCGCCCGGGTGGCGTGCAGGGCGTCCTCGACCCGGGCCTTCTTCTCCTTCATCTCGGTCTCGGTGGCGGCGCCCACCTTGACGACCCCTACCCCGCCGACGAGCTTGGCGAGCCGCTCCTGGAGTTTCTCCTTGTCGTAGTCGCTCGTGGTCTCCTCGATCTGGCCGCGGATGACCTTGATGCGCCCCTCGATGTCCGCCCGCTTGCCGCCTCCGTCGACGATGGTGGTGTTGTCCTTGTCGACGGTGATCCTCTTCGCGCGGCCGAGGTCGCGGACGGTGAGGTCCTCGAGCTTCTTGCCGAGCTCATCGGCCACCACCGTGCCGCCGGTCAAGATGGCGATGTCCTTCAACATCTCCTTGCGGCGGTCGCCGAAGCCGGGGGCCTTCACCGCGCAGACCTGGAGGGTGCCGCGCAGCTTGTTCACGACCAGGGTGGCGAGCGCCTCGCCCTCGACCTCTTCGGCCACGATGAGCAGGGGCTTGCCGAGCTTCACGACCTGCTCGAGGACCGGCACGAGGTCCGCCATGGCGGTGATCTTCTTCTCGGTGATGAGGACGAACGGATCCTCGAAGACCGCCTCCATCCGCTCGGCATTGGTGACGAAGTAGGGCGAGCTGTAGCCGCGGTCGAACTGCATGCCCTCCACGACCTCCAGGGTGGTCTCGAGCCCCTTCGCCTCCTCGACGGTGATGACGCCCTCCTTGCCGACCTTCTCCATGGCCTGCGAGATGATGGAGCCGATGGCCTGGTCGCCGTTGGCGCTGATGGCGCCGACCTGGGCGATCTCCGCGGCGCCCTTGGTCGGCTTCGACATCTTCTTCAGCTCGGAGACCACCGCCTCCACGGCGGCGTCGATCCCCCGCTTGAGGTCCATGGGGTTGTGGCCCGACGCCACGAGCCGGAGCCCCTCCTCGAAGATGGCGTGGGCGAGGACGGTGGCGGTGGTGGTGCCGTCGCCGGCCTTGTCCGAGGTCTTGGCGGCGACCTCTCGCACCATCTGGGCCCCCATGTTCTCGAAGCGGGGTTCGAGCTCGATCTCCTTCGCCACCGTGACGCCGTCCTTCGTGATGGTCGGCGAGCCGTAGGCCTTCTCGATGACCACGTTCCGCCCCCGCGGCCCGAGCGTGACGGCCACCGCCTCCGCGAGCGTCTGCACCCCGCGGAGGATGGCCTCGCGCGCGCCGTGGTGAAAAGCGATCTCCTTGGCAGGCATCGATGCGCTCCCTGTCGAAAAAGACTCTGGAAATAATGGCTTGAGGCCCGGGCCCACGCCCGGGGCGGGCGTAACATAAGCGGCCCAGGCGCCGGGTCAAGCGCCCTCCTCACGCCCTCGCGCGGCGCGCCTCGCCCTTCTCCGAGAGGTCTAGCCCTTTTGAGGGGTCCGCAGGGCCCTCCCGGCGCGACCTCGCTCCTCCTCGGTTGACGGGCCCCGGGCGAACCGGTAGCTCGATCGTGGATGGCGCGGCCCGGCGACAGCGCCGAATTGGAGAAGCTCGCCCTCGCGGCGGAGGCGAGCCTCGAGCGCGACGACTACCGGAAGGCCTTGGAGAGCGCCACCTCGGTCCTGGCGCGCTCTAAGCGCCACCCGGGGGCCCTGCGGGTGCGGGCCGCCGCCCTCTGCGGGCTCCTGCGTCTCGAGGAGGCCGAGGAGGCCTACCTCGAGGCCTGCCGGGCGGCGCCCACCGACCTCGCCCTGCTCCAAGACGCGGCCTCCTTCTTCCTCGAGCGGGGGGCGGAGGACGGCCGCGAGGAGTTCCTCGAGCGCGGCCTTGAGCTCTCGCGGCGAGGCGACAAGCTCGCGCTCCGGGCCCGCGACCAGGAGGCGGCCGCCGGCTTCGCGCTCCTCGAGGGGGCCTTCCTCCGCGACCTCGGCGAGCCCCGGGCGGCCCTGGAGCGATTCGAGGAGGCCCTGGCCCGCGATCGCGATGGTGCCGAGGCGCGCCTCGAGCGGGCGCTCACCCTCTTCGAGCTCTGCCGCTTCGAGGAGGCGCGGGCGGAGCTCCTCGAGGTCGCGAAGGCCTACCCGGACGAGGCCCTCGTCCACCACACGCTCGGCCTCATCGCCGAGCGCGCCGGCGAGGACGAGGAGTCCGCCCGCCTCTTCGCGCGGGCCCACCTGCTGGACCCCGAGGGCTTCCCGGCGCCGGTGGTGCTCTCGCAGAAAGCCTTCGACCGGGCGGTCGAGCGCGCCCTTCGGGCCCTGCCGAACAGGGTCAGGACCTACCTCTCGAACGTGGCCATCGCCGTGGAGGACGTCCCGCAGGACGACGACCTCCTCGCGAGCGATCCACCGCTCTCCCCGGAGATCCTGGGGCTCTTCCGGGGCGCGCCGCTCGGGGCCAAGGCCTCCATGGACCCCTGGAGCCACTTCCCCTCCAGCATCGTGCTGTACCAGAAGAACCTCCAGCGCTTCGCCAGGGATCGCCGCGAGCTCGAGGACGAGATCGGGGTGACGCTCGTCCACGAGGTGGGGCACTTCCTCGGGCTCGACGAGGACGAGCTGTGGGAGCGCGGCCTCGGCTGAGGCGATCCGGCCGAAAAATTGACCGGTTATCCTCGATATCGCATCGTCCCTTCGACATGGCGCCCGTCATCGAGTCCGCAGAGCTCGCCCAGGTCCTGGCCGAAGCCGACGATATCGCACGGAGCGTGAACCAAAAGCTCACGAGCGCCCACCAGCTCCTGGCCTTCTTCACCATCCCCAACCGGGCCGAGGTGCTCCTGCGCGACCGGGGCATCGACGAGGACCGGATCCTGGCGGTGATGGACGAGAAGCCGGCCGAGCCCGACGGCACCGAGCGCGACCTGCGCGAGCGCTCGCGCGAGGTGGCGGAGGGCCTCGGCGCCGAGGAGGTGGACTGCCTGCACCTGCTCATCGCCATGAGCCGGGTGCGCGCCTCGGCGGCCCACCAGCTCCTCGGCGCCTGCGGGCTGCAGCTCGCCACCCTGCGCAACGTGGCCCTCTCCTACTTCACGAGCCGCATGCCACGGCGCCTCAAGGACTTCGCCCAGGAGCCGGCCCGGGCGCTCGCCGGACCGACCGCCACCACGCCACGCGGGTGGGGCAAGGCCGCCGCGGCCGCGGCGGCGCCCGAGCGGCCCGCGGAGCCCCTCCCCGCGCCGAGGGCGCGGGGCGAGGCGGCCGAGCTGGCCCGCCCGGCCCCGCCGAAGGAGGCGGCGAGCCCGCCGCCGCCCGCCCCGGCGCCGGCCGGCTCCCCCCACGCCCTCGACCCGCTCCGCTTCCCCTGGCTCACCTCCCTCGGCCGGAACCTCACCGAGCTCGCCGCCCGCGGCGAGCTCGACCCGCTCGTCGGCCGCGAGCGCGAGGTGGAGGAGGCCATCGACGTCCTCGGCAAACGGCGTACCAACAACCCGCTGCTCGTCGGCGAGCCGGGCGTCGGGAAGACCGCCATCGTGGAGGGCGTCGCCCAGCGCCTCCTCGCCGAGCATGGCCCGGGCCGCCTCATCGTCGAGCTCGACATGGCGAGCGTGGTGGCGGGGACCCAGCTGCGCGGCAGCTTCTCCGAGAAGCTCATCGGCCTGAAGGACGAGGTGAAGCGGGCGAACGGCCGGGTGGTGGTCTTCATCGACGAGATCCACACCCTGGTGGGCGCCGGCGCGACGAGCGAGGGACCTCAGGACGCCGCCAACGAGCTCAAGAGCGCGCTCGCCCGCGGCGAGTTCCCCTGCATCGGGGCCACCACCCACGAGGAGTACCGGCGCCACATCGAGAAGGACCCCGCCCTCGAGCGGCGCTTCACCCCGGTGCTGGTGCGGGAGCCGACCGTGCCGGACACCGTGCGCATCCTCTCCGGCCTCTTGCCCCGCTACGAGGCCCACCACCGGGTGCGCTTCACCCCCAAGGCCCTCGAGGCCGCGGCGGCCCTCTCGGCGCGCTACCTCACCGATCGCTTCCTCCCCGACAAGGCGGTGACGGTCTTGGACCTCGCCGGCTCGAGGGCGCGCCGGGAAGGCCTCCCGCAGGTGGACGTGGGCGAGGTGGCCCGGGTGGTGGCCAAGATGGCCGGCATCCCCGAGTCGCGGCTCGTGGCCTCCGACCGCGAGCGGGTGCTCGGCATCGCGCGCGCCCTGCGAGAGCGGGTGGTGGGGCACGAGAAGGCCATCGAGCGCGTGGCCGCCGTCCTGCGCCGCAACTACGCCGGCTTCGCCTCGCGCAGGCCCATGGGCTCCTTCCTCTTCCTCGGGCCGACCGGGGTCGGCAAGACCGAGCTCGCCCGGGCCCTCGCCGACGCGCTCTACGGGAGCGCCGACGCCCTCGTGCGCCTCGACATGAGCGAGTGCTCCGAGCCGACCGGCGTCGCCCGCCTGCTCGGCGCCGCGCCGGGCTACGTCGGCTACGGGGAGGGCGGCCAGCTCACCGAGGCGATCCGCCGGCGGCCGTCCTCGGTGGTGGTCCTCGACGAGGTGGAGAAGGCCCACCGCGACGTGCTCATGCTCTTCCTCGGGGTCCTCGAGGAGGGCCGGCTCACCGACGGCCGCGGGCGCCACGTGGACTTCTCGAACACCGTGCTCGTCCTCACCTCCAACCTGGGTGGCGCCGAGGCGTCGGGGGCGGCCCCCGGCGTCATGGGCTTCTCGGCCGGCGGCCCCGCCGCGGGCGGCGAGGCGCGAGCCCTGGCCGCCGCCCGGGCGGCC
>DATJVF010000381.1:0-2327 GCA_035501995.1 Anaeromyxobacteraceae bacterium | reverse complement strand
AGAGCGCCGAGGGCCTGCCAGGCGCTCTCCACCTCGGAGGCGAGGCGCAGGCCGTAGGGCGGGTTCACCGCGATGAGGGCCGGGGCGGGAGGGGGGAGCACCCGGGCCGCGTCCAGCCGCTCGAAGCGGATGAGGTGCTCGAGGCCGGCGGCGGCCGCGTTCTTCGCGGCGAGCCTGAGGGCGCCCGCGTTCCTGTCCGAGGCGAGGACCCCCGCCGGCGCCGCGCGCTCCTCGGCGCGCAGCTTGGCGCGCAAGGCCCCGGTGCGGGCGGGATCGTGCTCCGGCCAGCCCTCGAAGGCGAACCGCCGGGCCCCGCCCGGCGGCCGCCGGATCGCCATCTCGGCCGCCTCGATGGCGATGGTGCCCGACCCGCACATGGGGTCGAGGAGGACCCGTGTACCGTCGTAGCCGGCGGCGAGGAGCATGCCGGCCGCGAGCGACTCGCGCAGGGGGGCGGCGCCGACCCTGGCCCGCCAGCCTCGCCGGTAGAGCGGTGCGCCCACCGCGTCGATCGAGAGGGAGGCCCACCCGCCCTGGCGCCGGACGGCGAGGTCGGCCCCCTTCCCGAAGCGCCGGCGGGCGGCCCGGAGCGCCTCCGCGAGCCCCGGCGCGGGGCCGTCGTAGAGGCGCAGCGCGACCGCGTCCGCCGCGCGGGCGCCGAGGCAGGCGAGCGCCACCGCGTCCGCGCCGCGCGCCTCCACCCCGCCCGAGAGCTCGCGGGCCAAGAGGCCGAGCCGGCGCAGCTCGGCGGCGAGGAAGGGCTCGAGCCCGGGCGCGCAGGCCGCGAAGATGAGGGAGTCGTCCATCCGCGCTCTCGTCCCTACCTGTGGGTGCCCCCGGGCGTGCACTCGCCCGCGACGAGCTCCGAGGACCCGGCGCCCTTGGCTCTTACCTCAAAAGGCACCGCTGGGGGGACGCCCCCTCGCCCGCGCGGCGTCGACCGCGGAGGGGTCCGCCCTCTGCGAAGCTCGAGGAAAGGTCGCCCGCCCCCGCAGGGAGCGCCTGGCCCACGGTGTGAGGAAGGCGGGCGCCCTGCGCGACCCCTCGCCAAGCGCCGCCGATTCGGTTAGAAATCGCGCCTCCCGCGCGGGCGCGCCGCGTCCAAAGAGAAGGCGGGTACCTCCACATGATCTCGGTTCAGAACGTCAGCAAGGCCTTCGGGCCCAAGAAGCTCTTCGAGGACGTGAACGTCGCCTTTCCTCCCGGGCGCCGCTACGGCCTCACCGGTCCGAACGGGGCCGGCAAGACCACCTTCATGAGGATCCTGTCCGGCGAGGAGGAGGCGGACAGCGGGGAGATCCAGCGCCCCAAGCGGATGGGGGTCCTGCGCCAGGACCAGTTCGCCTACGAGGACGACCGCGTCCTCGACGTGGTGCTCCAGGGGAACCGGGTGCTGTGGGAGGCGCTGAAGGAGAAGGAGAAGCTGCTCGCCCACCGCGAGGTCAGCGAGGAGGATGGGCACCGGCTGGGGGAGCTCGAGACCGTCATCGCCGAGGAGGACGGCTACACCGCCGAGGCCTCGGCGGCCGAGCTCCTCGACGGGCTCGGCATCCCGCAGGAGGCGCACGAGGAGCCCATGCGCGCGCTCGCCGGCGGCTACAAGCTGCGGGTGCTCCTCGCCCAGGCCCTCTTCGGACGGCCGCAGGCGCTGCTCCTCGACGAGCCCACCAACAACCTCGACATCGATTCCATCCGCTGGCTGGAGCGCTTCCTGCACGCCTTCGAGGGCGTGCTCGTGACCATCTCGCACGACCGGCACTTCCTGAACGCCATCTGCACCCACATCGCCGACATCGACTACGAGACCATCATCACCTACACCGGCGCCTACGACGACATGGTGCGCCAGAAGGGCCAGGTGCGCGCGCGGGTGGAGTCGGAGAACGCCGAGAAGCAGAAGAAGATCGCCCAGCTGCAGGACTTCGTGGCCCGCTTCCACGCCGGCACCCGCGCCTCCCAGGTGCAGAGCCGCGTCCGGGCCATGGAGAAGCTCAAGCTGGAGGACCTGAAGCGTTCCAACATCGCCGCCCCCTTCATCAAGTTCGAGGTGGCGAGGCCCTCCGGCCGGCAGACCCTGACCGTGGAGGAGCTCGCCAAGAGCTACGGGCGGCGCGAGATCATCCGTCCCTTCTCGGCCCTCGTCACCCGGGGTGAGAAGGTGGCTATCATCGGCAAGAACGGGGTGGGGAAGTCCACCCTGGTGAAGATGCTGGTGGGCGAGCTTCCACCCGACGCGGGCGGCGTCAAATGGGGTCACCAGGCCGCGCCGGGTTACCTGCCCCAGGACACCGCCGGGATCATCCGGCCGGGGACGAGCGCGTTCGGCT